>CAIRNC010000265.1 GCA_903879875.1 uncultured Bacteroidota bacterium | reverse complement strand
TTATCAGGTAATACGGGTGCGGTTCTGCGTTGGCAAAAAGGGTTAGATATAAATTTTAGTTCACCAACCGACATAATAAATACAACAAATACACTTTTAGGCACAACAATAGGCAACCTTACAACATCTACCTATTTTAGAACTGAGGTACAAAGCGGGAATTGTTTGAGTGCTTATTCTGATGCTATTTTGGTAACAGTAAATTCAACAACTTTAGGAGGTATTATATTGCCTAATCAATCGATATGTGCAGGTACTTCGCCTGGAACACTTACATTATCTGGATATACTGGGGATATACAACGTTGGGAAAGTGCAAACGAACCTACTTTTAGTTCGCCTACAACTATTACGAATACTACTACCACTTTGTCGGGATTATCTGCATTGACCAATACCACCTATTATAGAGCAGTGGTTCAAAATGGTATTTTGCCTGAAGAATATTCAAGCTATGCAACTGTAACTGTAAGCGAAGCAACTGTTGGAGGGTTGGTTAGTTCAAATCAAACCATTTGTAGTATTTCTCAACCTAACGACATCACTTTGTCAGGTTATACGGGAACTATTCTTAAATGGCAAAGTGCTACAAATGCCGATTTTACTTCTCCTACTGATATCTTTTTAAGCACATCGGCTACTTTAACAGGAGAAAATATGGGTAATTTAACTTCAACTACTTTTTATAGGGCTGTTGTTAAAAGCGGAACTTGTGTTAGTGAAAATTCCGATTATGTAACAATAACAATTACTGCTGCACCTATTGCAGGAACAGTTGCTTCAAGCCAAAACATTTGTACAGGTGACACTCCTTCTAATTTAACGTTATCTGGTAATTCAGGCTCAGTATTGAAATGGCAATATGATTTTCTTTCTGATTTTTCAACAGCTATTGATATTGTAAATTCAAGTCCTACTTTATTAGGGGCATCTATAGAAAATGTAACAGGAATTACATATTACAGAGCAGTGGTACAAAACGGAGCATGTCCAAATAGTTATTCGTCAGCGGCTTCAATAACCGTTTCAAGTTTATCCATTGGAGGTTCTTCAGCAGCATCAAGTCAAACTATCTGTACAGGAACGACACCATCTGATATAGTTTTGTTAGGACATACAGGAAATGTTGTTAAATGGCAGCAATCTTCAGATGTCGCGTTTACTACACCATTGGATATCATTAACACTTCTAGTACATTATCTAGCGCTATGATTGGTAATTTGTCTGCTCCAACTTATTTCAGAGCAGTGGTTCAAAACGGAAGTTGTGCTATTGCTTATTCAAATTTTACAACAATTGGTATGAATGATGTTTCTGAAGGAGGTACCGTTCTGTCGGATCAATCTTTGTGTTCAGGTAGTCAACCTTCAGATTTGACCCTTTCAAGTAACATTGGAACAGTAATAAAATGGCAAAAAGCAACCGATTCGGCATTTACTTCACCAACCGATATTGCTAATACAAATACTTCGCTCACAGGCTCGGCTATTGGGAGTTTAACCAACACTACCTATTTTAGAGCAGTGGTTCAAAACGGAAATTGTACAAGTGCCAATTCCAATTATGCAGCTATAACAATTATGGATTTAGCAGTTGGAGGAACAGTATCTTCGAGTCAAGCAATATGCTCTGGAAGCGCACCTTCAGACCTTATTCTAACAGCTTATACAGGGAATATAATCAAATGGCAAAGTGCTGTAGACAGTGCTTTTTCAGCTCCTTTAGATTTACTTTCAACGTCGTCAACTTTGTCGAGTAGTACTATTGGAAATTTAACAAATACCACTTACTTTAGAGCTGTTGTTCAAAATGGTGCTTGTTCAACAGTTTATTCAAACTACGCAACCATCTCAATCAATTTATCTATAGGAGGAACAATTTCAGGAAGCACTACCATTTGTTTAGGTACGGAAGCTTCAGATTTAATACTTTTAAATTATTCAGGCAATATAATTAAATGGCAAAAAGCATTAGATTCAAATTTTACTTCTTCAACAGACATTACCTCTACGGCTGCAACTTTAAGTGGGGCAATAATAGGAAATATTGAGCAAAGTATTTATTTTAGAGCTATTGTTGAAAATGCAACATGTGGAACCGTTTATTCTTCGACAGCCTCAATTTTGACCACTTCAACAACCTGGAATGGTACAGCTTGGAATAATGGTTTGCCAACAGCTTTTTCAACTGTAACTATTTCCGGGGATTATACAACTTCAGGAGGAAACACAAATCTATACATGTGCAGTTTAACAGTAAACAATAATGCATCTGTTAATGTCATATCAGGAGATAACTTTATTGTAACAAGAAAAGTAACTGTTGCATCTGGTGCTATTTTATCCTTTGAAAATAATGCTAATTTGATTCAAATTGACAATGTAGCAAATTCCGGAAATGCCATTTTTAAAAGAGATGCTTCTTTGAGAAGATTAGAATACATTTATTGGTGCGCACCCGTTGCTAATCAAAATTTATTGGCTTTTTCTCCATTAACGCTATCAAATAGATTTTATACTTATAGCGAATCATCAAACACATTTACTTCTGTAGTGCCTTCAACTACAAGTTTCGGCACATCAGAAAATCAAATAGCTGGTAAAGGATTTATGATTAGGGCTCCAAATACTTTTGCTGACGCTCCTGCCGCTCCAACTGTTTTTCATGGTCAATTTAACGGTATTCCGAATAATGGAACATACACAACCCCAATATCCTATACAAGTGAATCTAGAGGGTATAATTTAATTGGGAATCCATATCCATCACCTATTGATGCGGAGTTGTTCTTACAAGAAAATCCAGGTTCTTTGTATTTTTGGACACATACAACTTTAGGTGCCGCAGCAAACAATTACGCCAGTTTTACTGCAATTGGAGGAACAGCAGCTATTCAAGGAGGACCAAAACCTAATGGAACGATACAAACGGGTCAAGGGTTTTTGTTGCATACTACTACAAATGGTAATGCTACATTTAATAACAATATGCGTGTGATTAATAATCAAGGACAATTTTATAGAAATAGCACTATAGAGAAACATCGTATTTGGCTAAATTTGAATACGCCTACTGATAAAATGAATCAAATTATGGTCGGTTATATGGAGGGTGCAACTCAAGGCTATGATGTATCAATTGATGGAGAATTGTTGCCTTATAATTCAAGCTCTATTTCAAGTAGAATTAACAACTCCAATTATGTAATTCAGGGAAGAGCATTACCATTTTCTCCTAACGATATAGTGCCTTTAGTCTTCAATGCACAATCAATAGGTGACTTTAGTATAGCTATCGACCATGTAGATGGATTGTTTTCAGGAAGCCAAGAAATATTTATCAAGGATAACCTTTTAGGAATTATACAGAATATTAAAGCAGCACCATATACTTTTACATCCGATATAGGATTGTTTTACAACCGTTTTGAATTAGTATATAACAGCGCACCATTAAGTACACAAAATCCAATTTTCGATGCAAACAATGTTGTAATCTACAAACATGATGGATTTTTGCACATCGATTCAGGACTACTAAATATGAAATCAATTAAAATAGTTGATATTCGAGGTAGATTGCTTTATGAGAAAAAGAACATTGACACAAATACATTAGCTATAACTGATTTCAAAGCAGCACAGCAAGTTTTAATTGTTCAAATTACATCTGATGATGATAAAACAGTTTCAAAAAAAGTAGTGTATTAATAAGAAAATTCAAATTTCGCTAATTTTCAAATTTAAATAAACGGAACTCAACTTTCATTTATAAAAGTAAGTAATGAATAAGTGCTTTGAAAATAAGACTCTCATCACTAAAGTAGATATTAGTGTTTTCTCAATACCGATGTGAAGTCTTTCAAAGTTTATTCTTGAAAATGGTTTAACTTTCTACGATTTACTTATTGACAATAAAAACATTACACGACACACAAAATTATAAAGTAATTAAGAGATAGAAAAGACAATAGGCAAAAGGAAATAGGCTGTAGCTAATAGGTAAGTGAAGACCTATAACCTACAGCCTAAAACTTTACAAAAGTTCTACTTTGCAATGTCCTTACTTGGGGCAATGGCTATAATTCATAATAGTTGTTTTTTCTATTGGGTCGTAAAATTTTATATATTTGAGAAATAAATAAACAATGACTTTTGTCAGACAAAGCAATCCTAATCCGGGTATATAAGTCTGATTTTGTTAGATATATTTAAATTTATGCGGCAAACTAGCCATATCTGCAATAAATCTCCAATGAAAAAAAAATTAGTATTCATTTTTATATTTACATCTGCCATTTTATTTGCGCAGAATGGTATTTTGAATGATTCAGTATCTAAAAGCGGTAAGATTATTCAAAAATTAAAGCTTGAAGGAATAGCACCTTTATCATTTAAAACTGCAGGAATTACAATACAAGGATATA
>CAIRNC010000264.1 GCA_903879875.1 uncultured Bacteroidota bacterium | reverse complement strand
GCTTCTTGACGCGTTTGTGCTGTGGTAATCAGCTTGGCAATCATCGAATCATAATTCGGCGGAATGGAATAACCTGAATAGACGTGAGTGTCTAATCGTATTCCGTGTCCACCTGGCGTGTGCAATGTCGTTATCTTCCCTGGTGAAGGGCGAAAATCGTTGTAAGGGTCTTCGGCATTAATCCGACATTCGATAGCGTGCAATTGAGGCAAATAGTTTTTCCCTGAAATCGGCACACCTGCAGCTACCATTATTTGCTCCCGAATTAAATCATAATCAATCACCTGTTCAGTAATTGGGTGTTCTACTTGAATTCTGGTATTCATTTCCATAAAGTAGAAATTACGGTGTTTGTCCACCAAAAACTCAACCGTTCCAGCACCTTCATATTTAATATATTCAGCAGCTTTTACAGCAGCTTCGCCCATTTTCTGACGCAACTCATCCGTCATAAATGGCGACGGTGTCTCTTCTGTCAGTTTTTGATGACGGCGTTGCACCGAGCAATCTCTTTCTGAAAGATGACACGCTTTTCCGTAAGCATCACCTACAATTTGTATTTCAATATGACGTGGTTCTTCAATTAATTTTTCAAGATACATGCCATCATTTCCAAAAGCTGCCGCCGATTCCTGACGAGCACTTTCCCATGCTTTCAATAAATCTTCTTCTTTCCAAACGGCACGCATTCCTTTTCCTCCACCACCTGCAGTTGCTTTAAGCATTACAGGATAGCCAAATTCTTTAGCTATACTAGCGGCTTGTTCATAAGATTCTAAAATTCCAACAGAACCGGGTACACAAGGCACTCCTGCTTCAATCATGGTCGCTTTTGCCGAAGCTTTATCGCCCATACGGTCAATCATTTCAGGAGAAGCACCAATAAATTTAATGCCGTGTTCTTGACAAATTTTAGAGAACTTTGCATTTTCAGAAAGGAATCCATAACCGGGATGAATAGCATCTGCATTGGTGATTTCTGCAGCTGCAATAATACTTGACATTTTAAGGTAAGACAAGTTGCTAGGTGGCGGACCTATACATACAGCTTCATCCGCAAAACGAACATGAAGACTTTCGGCATCGGCAGTAGAATAAACAGCAACCGTTTTGATGCCCATTTCTCTACAAGTTCTGATGATACGAAGCGCAATTTCGCCTCTATTGGCAATTAATATTTTTTTAAACATCTTTTTTAAATTAGATAATTAGACAATTGGATTGTTGGATTTCCAGACTTTAAACCTTACAAAAGGTCTAAAACCCTAGAAATCTAATACTCTAAAATTAAGATGGGTCAACTAAAAACAAAGGTTGGTCAAATTCTACCGGAGACATATCGTCAACCAATACTTTTACAATTTTACCGCTAACTTCTGATTCAATTTCGTTGAAAAGTTTCATGGCTTCAATTACACAAAGTACATCGCCTTTTCCAATAGTGCTTCCTACTTCTACAAACATGGCTTTGTCTGGAGATGGTTTTCTATAGAAAGTACCAATAATTGGCGATTTGATAGTAACGTATTTAGCATTATCATCGGCAGCTGGCGCAGCTGCTACTGGCGCGGTCGCAGCAGGCACTATTTGTTGCACTGGAGCTTGTTGTAAAACGTTTTGTGGAGCTTGTAAATAGGTAACTTCATGTGCATTACCTTCTAATGTAGTTCTGATGGTGATTTTTACATCATCCATTTCTAATTTTACTTCGGCAACACCTGAGTTTGCTACAAATTTAATCAGATTTTGAATTTCTTTTAAATCCATAATAGGTTAGTTTTATTTGTTATAATATATTGATTAAAAGAATCCAATAGGGAATCTTTTTTTAATTTCTTACTCTTTTTTATCGTAAGCCCATTTTAAATAAATAGCTCCCCAAGTAAATCCACCACCAAAGGCAGCAAAAATAAGGGTGTCTCCTTTTTTAAATTTACTTTCAAAGTCATTTAAAAGTAAAGGCAAAGTAGCAGATGTTGTATTGCCATATTTTTCGATGTTTACCAAAACTTTGCTGTCTTCTAAATTTAGTCGGCTCGCTGTTGCATCGATAATTCGTTTGTTGGCTTGGTGTGAAATCAACCAATCTACATCGTCGTTGGTTAAATTGTTTCTTTCTAATATTTTTTCGCTTACATCTGCCATACCCGTTACGGCATATTTATAGACCGTTTTCCCGTCTTGAAAAACAAAATGTTGGCGATTGGCAACCGTTTCTGCGGAAGCTGGAAGTATGGAACCTCCTGCATCGATTTTCAAAAACTCTCTACCAATTCCATCGCTTCTTAAATATTCGTCTTGCAAACCTAAACCTTCGAAATTGGGTTCAAAAAGTGCTGCTCCAGCACCATCGCCAAAAATAATACAAGTGGCACGATCCGTGTAATCAATTATTGACGACATTTTATCAGCGCCAATCAATAATATTTTTTTATATCTGCCTGATTCTATATAAGCTGAAGCAGTTGACATTCCGAATAAAAAGCTTGAACAAGCTGCTTGCAAATCATAAGCAAAAGCGTTGGTTGCTCCAATTTGAGTAGCAACATAAACGGCAGTAGCTGCTACCAACATATCTGGTGTTGTGGTGGCAACAAGTACTAAATCAATTTCTAAAGGATCAATATTGCCTTTTGCAAGTAAATCTTGTGCTGCTTTTATGGCTAGGAAAGAAGTGCCTAACCCTTCCTCTTTTAACATTCTTCTTTCTTTAATTCCAGTTCTTGAAGTTATCCATTCATCATTGGTGTCAACCATGGTTTCAAGCACTTTGTTTGAAAGTACAAACTCTGGAACATATCCTCCGACAGCAGTAATTGCGGCTGTAATTTTAGTCATGTGGTACTATTTTTCTATCTGAAAATTTGAATCAGAAAAGTTGTGGAAATTACAAAAAAAATTCTAAAACGATGCTCTTGAAAGCAATTATTTCATCCATTAAAGTATAAGCAACAAAAAAAACCCTCACTAGGTGAGAGTTTAATAAATGTTTTGCAATAATGTATTATGCAACAGCAACTTGCTTGTCAATAACAACCTGTCCTCTGTAGTACATTTTGCCTTCATGCCAGTAAGCTCTGTGGTATAAATGTGCTTCTCCAGTAATTGGACAAGTAGCGATTTGAGCTACAGTTGCTTTGTAATGTGTTCTTCTCTTATCTCTTCTTGTTTTGGAGATTTTTCTCTTAGGATGTGCCATTTTACTATATTATTTATCCGTTAATAGTTGTTTTAATTTGTCCCAACGTGGGTCTATTTCTTCTTTTGTGCTTTCCGCAACTTTTTTTACTTTCAATTCATTTAGCTTGTCAAGCGCTTCTGATTTTAATGTGCCGTCTTTAATTCCAGGATGTATTTTCCTTAATGGAACAGAAAGCGCAATCATTTCATAAATGTATTGTGAAACATCAATTTGATGTTCGCCGTGAGGCAAAATCAACAATTCATCATTGTCATCATTAAACTCTTCACCAAATTGAACTACTAATCTGATTTTGCCTTTAATTGGCATGTCAAACATTTCGTTTGTTAAGTCACAAGGTACATATACAGTGCCTTTATGCTTAAAATGAAGTTCCATGAAGGTGGTTTTTTTTTCAAAAACTAAATTTACCTTGATGCTTGAATTTTCAAATTCATCGTAATCAAAGGCTTCAAAGAACGTATTATTTATTTGATATTCAAACTGATGTTTTCCTAATTTTAATCCTATAAAAGAAATTAAAAATTCATTTAACTGTTTCATTGTAACAACAATTTGTTCCTTTATTAAGGAGTGCAAAGATATAAATTAATTACAAATTCAAAAGGGTTATTAACCTTTTTTTGTTTATAACTGTTTTTATTTTGATTTTAGTGGCATTTTGCTGATTTCAGCAAACTCATTTCGAGAGTTATAAATATCAATTGCCAAATAAACCGCTTCTTTGAAGGAGTTAAAATCGGCGATTCCTTTTCCTGCAATATCATAGGCGGTACCATGATCTGGTGACGTTCTAATCTTGCTCAAACCCGCAGTATAATTGACGCCATTCCCAAAAGACAAGGTTTTAAACGGAATCAATCCTTGGTCATGATAAGAAGCGATTACGGCATCAAACTTTTCATATTGTGAACTTCCAAAAAAACCATCAGCCGGATAAGGTCCAAAAACTAGTGTACCTTTTTCGAACATTTTTTTTATGACGGGTTTTAAAATTTCTTCATCTTCTTTTCCAATGACACCACCATCGCCAGCATGAGGATTTAATCCTAAAACGGCAATTTTTGGTTTGTTGATGCTAAAATCTTGAATTAAAGTTTGTTTTACCGTTTCAATTTTTTGACGAATTAAAGCTTCTGTAAGATGCGAAGCGACCTCGTTTACAGGAATATGATCCGTTAATAGGCCTACTCTCAAATTATCCTGAACCATTAACATCAAAGCATTACCTTCTAATTCTTGGTTTAAATAATCAGTGTGTCCTGGGAATTTAAACTCATCCGATTGCACATTGTATTTATTGATTGGAGCGGTCACTAAAACATCAATTAATCCTTCTTTCAAGGCTTTCGTGGCAGCAACAAAAGATTTGATAGCGTAACTACCAACAATTGGGTCATTTACGCCGTACTCAAGAGTAAATCCTTCGCGCCAAACATTAAGCACATTGATTTTTCCAGTTACAATCTGATCCAATCGGTCTATACCATGAAGCACAGTTGTCGATTCAAAACTCTTTTTTAGAAAAGAAAGTGTTTTTACGTTTGCAAAAATAACAGGAGTGCACAATTCTAACATTCGACTATCTTCAAATGTTTTTAGTACGACTTCGCTTCCAATACCGTTTAAATCTCCTATTGAAATTCCGACGATTATATTTTCTGCTTTTTTCATTATTACTTCAGGTTATTTATTGCTAATTTTGAAGTGCAAATTTAGTAAAAATAAAATAAGAAATGTTTACAGGAATTATAGAATCACTCGGCACTGTTACAGCACTAGTAAAAGACAATGATAATCTTCACATAACCATTGCGTCATCCATCACAAATGAGTTGAAAATTGATCAAAGTGTGGCTCATAATGGCGTTTGCCTAACAGTTGTAGCTATAAATGATAATCAATACACGGTTACTGCAATTAGAGAAACTTTAGAAAAAACCAACTTGAACGATTGGAAAACGGAAAGTCTAGTCAATTTAGAACGCGCCATGAAACTGGGCGATCGTTTGGACGGACATATCGTACAAGGTCATGTGGATCAAATTGGCATTTGCAAAAGTATTGAAAACGCAAACGGAAGTTGGTATTTTACCTTTGAATATGATGAAAGTGTAGGTAATATTACCATCGAAAAAGGGTCTGTTACCGTAAATGGCGTTAGTCTTACAGTGGTTCACTCCAAGAAAAATGAGTTTAGTGTAGCAATTATCCCATATACATTTGAGCACACTAATTTCAATACGTTTATTGTAGGCACAAAAATAAATTTAGAATTTGACGTAATCGGTAAATACGTTTCTCGTTTGTATGTGAATCGGGGGTAAATGTTTTTTTAAACTTATTTATTCGCTTAAAACATTATATTTGTTCATTAAAACTTAAACAAATGAAAAAATTCGTAATAGCATTCTGTATTTTAGTTTATTCATTTGGCAATAGCCAAGAGAAAAAAACATTAGATTTTAAACAAAATGAATTAAAATTAGATGTCACTTATTTAATATTTGCTGGAGCATTAAATGCAACTTACGAGCATCTTGTAAATGATGAATCTGGTTTAGGAGTGGGTCTAGTATTGTCATCAGGAAATGAAATCAACACCACCTTTAGTTTAAGTCCTTATTATCGTTTTTATTTTGGAAATAAACCAGCGGCTGGATTTTTCTTTGAGGGATTCACGATGTTAAGTACTTTTAAAGCTGAAAAAAGGACTCCTTATGGTTATTATTATTCTTACGAAACATCCAAAGTTACTGATTTTGCAATTGGCATTGGTTTAGGAGGAAAGTGGATTACTCGAAATGGAATTTTATTTGAAATTAATTCTGGTGTTGGAAGAAATTTATTAAATGATTATTCTAATTACACTTCAGGTTATAAGATTGTAGGGAAATTTGGGCTTTCAGTAGGATATAGGTTTTAAATAAACCTTGTTGAACTCCATTTTATCACTTAACAACAACTTCGTAAACATTGTTTTCTCGTTTTACATCAGCCATTAAATTACTGTCATCAATAGTAATTTTCTTGATGGTGTTTTTTGGTTTTGCAATCAAAAAAGAATAGGTAGGATAAGCCCAAGCCCAATCGGACAAAACGGTTCTTTTTACGTTTGGATTTGGATTTTCTTTTTCAAAACTCATCATTCGTAGCGGAATGTAAAAACTTTCTTTTGTACCATCTATATAGTCAACAGTAACGTCAATAGGCATAGGCGTTCTGCCAAGGCGTTCAAATACTACCGTGGTTTGATTGTTGTCTTCGTTTACTTCTTTAATGGCGTAATCTATCGTATTGGTAGTTTCAGTAAAATCGGTTAAATACCAATCCAAATTGGCTCCCGAAATACGTTCGGCACTTCTTTTAATATCATTTGGTGTAGGATGTTTGAATTTAAAATCCTGAAAATACCTTTGTAATGTTTTTAAAAGATTTTCTTTCCCAATAATATATTGCAATTGCGCCAAAAACACTTCGCCTTTGCTGTAGGAAGAAACGCTATAACTTCTGTTTTCATCGTATCTATCAGAATGAGTAGATAAAGGTTGCTCTTTTCCTGAATTGGCTAAATTGATATATCCTGAATAGGCCCCTGAAAAAGGATTTTCAATTTTTTTATCAGCAATTGCATTCATGCCTAAATCTTCTAAAAAGGAAGTAAATCCTTCATCCATCCAGGAATGTTTGCTCTCGTTGGTAGCCAAAATATGTTGGAACCACGAATGTGCCATTTCATGAGCGGTAGTTCCAAGAATGCCTTCATAGGTTCCTTCACCAAGAAGCAAGGTACACATAGCATATTCCATTCCGCCATCGCCACCTTGAATTACAGAGTATTGTTTATAAGGATATTTACCCACCGTTGCATTGTAAAATTGCATTAGTTGGACGGTTTTAGGTTCCAATTTTTTCCAATTTGCAATGATTTTCGGATTGTTTTTATATAGAAAATGTAGGGTCGCACCGTCAGGAACTTGCACTACATCATGCAAATAATTTTTGTCAGCAGCCCATGTAAAATCGTGTACATTTGGAGCTATAAAATGCCATGTTAGGGTTTCGGCGTTGGAATCCTTTTTTACTTTTTTATTTTTATCTTCATATCCAAAACCTATTTTATTAGCGTTTTCTAAATAGCCAGAGCCGCCAATAATATAATTGGAATCAATAGTGATTTTTACATCAAAATTGCCCCAAACGCCATGAAATTCTCTTGCGATATAGGGGTCTGCATGCCATCCTTCAAAATCAAATTCGGCTATTTTTGGATACCATTGCGCCATGGACAAAGCGACACATTCACTGTTATTTCTTCCTGAACGACGAATTTGAACGGGCACTTGTCCGTCAAAATCGAGTGTAAATGTAGTTTTTGAATGGGGTAAAATAGGTTTAGATAATGTAACTTCTAGTATAGTTCCTATTTCCTTTGTTGCAGCAAAATTTCCATTTTGCTTGAAGTTTGAAATTTTTAAATATCCGATTTCATCGGGTTTTAAACTTGAAATTCTACTTTCTTTTGTAATTGTACCATCTGCATTTTTGGTTTTCGTAACCATTCGTGCATCGGGATCTTTAATGGCTTTTAGTCGAGCATCCATCTCACTACCCGGCTGGAAAGCATTGTTGTACAAATGGTAAAATACTTTTTTTAGGGTGTCAGGCGAATTGTTTTCATAAATCAATTCTTGTGTACCTTTGTATTTATAGGAATTCACATCTATTGTCACTTCCATTTTATAGTCAACGTGTTGTTGCCAATAATTGTTGCTTTGCGCCGTTGTTTTTGCTAAAGCGCAAATTAGGAATGTAAATAAAAGTAGTTTTTTCATTTTGTAAACAATAAAATGGGAAAGTAATTTTTAAAAAAGAAGCTTGTCTAAATTCAGTTAAAATTAAAGACAAGCTTTTGATATTTTTGCAGAATTGTTATTTCTTTTTTGGCAATCCTTTTTTGGACATTTTTTCGGCCATAAGCAACGCATTGTAAGCATTAACTATTTTTCCCGATTTGCAAAGTTTTGAAAAAGGTTGTTTGTTTTTTGGATCACCACCAACAACTACTTCTGAAGTGATTGCAGTTCCTGAATCCATAAGAATATGCTTCACTTGTTTAGCAGATAATTTTGGATAATAGGATCGTATCAAAGCCGCAACTCCAGCAACATTTGGCGATGCCATAGAAGTTCCTTGTAATAATTGGTAGGCATTGTTTGGTGTAGAGGCGTAAATATTTACTCCTGGTGCAAAAACGTCAACATTTACTTTACCGAAATTAGAAAAATCGGCTACAACATTAGTTCCATATTCATTATTCAAGGCTCCAATAGTTATTAAATTATCTGCAAATTCTGTTTTTTTATCTGCAGAGTCATTTGGATAATTATTTTCTGTATCAATATCTTTTGCATCATTTCCTGCAGCATGAACAATTAACACATCTTTCTTTTCAGCATATTTAATAGCGTCAAAAACCCATTGTTTGTGTGGAGAAAAGCTTTTTCCGAAACTACCATTGATTACTTTAGCGCCATTATCAACAGCATAACGAATTCCAAGCGCAATGTCTTTGTCATATTCGTCACCATCCGGAACAGCTCGAACAGTAAGTATTTCAACATTATTTGCAATTCCGTCGCCACCAATATTGTTGTTTCTAACTTGGGCTACAATTCCTGCAACGTGAGTTCCGTGAAGAATTTCTTCTTTGTCTGGACCCATAACATTGTTGTTTCCGTATTTTACATCTTTAATGTCATCCGGGTTATCTCCTAAAACTTTTCTATAATCTTTTTTTAGATTATCTCCATTTAGCACTTCAATAAAACCATCAAGTTCTTTCTTGATTTCTTTTTTTAATTCTGCAACTGGCATTCCGTAAGCAAGCATTTGTGTCATTATTGCTTTGCTTTTAAGTATTTCTTGATCTTGAGAAACAATAGCATTCAAATCTTCGACGCTATAAACTGGTTTTCCTAAATGTTTTGCGAGAGCATCATCGGCATTAGTAGTTCCTGCTAAAACTTGTTCAATTTGTGATTTTGCATTTTTAGCCTCCTCTACTTTCTTGTCATTTAATGTTTTTGCCTCTTGATATGTAGCATCATCTACAATACTTTTATTGTTGATGATTCTTTCATATTCATAATGCTCTTTAGTTATATTTCCTAAAAAATTCCATCCGTGAATATCATCGATATAACCGTTTTTATCATCGTCAATTCCGTTACCTGCAATTTCTTTTTTATTGGTCCAAACAACGGCTTTTAAATCTTCATGTTCAATATCTACTCCAGAATCTACGATACCTACAATTACTTTTACTCCTTTTTTGTTTTTCAACAATTCAGCGTAAGCTTTGTCAACACTCATTCCTGGAATGCTATCTTTGGCTAAATCTAAGTGACTCCATCTCTGTAATTGGTTTTCAGTAAGAGCAGCCTTTTTTGCAGTAAATGTTGTTGTGCTCTGTGCATTTACTGAAAAAGATAGTGCTAAAGCAGCAATTAGCGATAAATAAGTGCGTTTTATTATTTTCATTTTACTTGTTTTATAATTAAGATGATAGGTCAAAAATACTTTAAGATTGTTACAAGAACGATATGAATTAACTTTATTTTAGGACATCATCACACGAGAAAATTTCTTTTAAACGTACTCCTCTATCTGTATTTTCAACAGTGATGATTTCGTTATGTGCATCGTGTTCTAAAAACAAATAATAGTTATTGGTTGCTGCTTCAGTAAGAAACTTTGCTTTTTCTGGCAAGGTTAATAGCGGTCTTGTATCATAACCCATCACGTACGGTAAAGGCAAATGCCCCGCAGTTGGTACTAAATCAGCCATAAAACAAATGGTTTTTTCTTGATATTTAATTTGTGGCAACATCATTTTTTCGGTGTGCCCATCGGCAAAGAAAATGCCAAATCCAAGTTCTGTTTCCGATAAAAAATCACCATCAGGACGATTAATAAAATGCAGTTGACCACTTTCTTGCATTGGTAAAATATTTTCCGAAAGGAAAGAGGCTTTTTCTCTGGCGTTGGGTTTTGTTGCCCATTCCCAATGGTTATTATTGGTCCAATATTTGGCGTTTTTAAACGCGGGTTCGTAACCTGTTTTATTGGCGTTCCACTGCACACTTCCACCACAATGATCAAAATGCAAATGGGTCATAAAAACATCGGTAATATCATCGCGATGAAACCCGTGTTTCGCCAACGAAGCATCCATTGAGTGGGTTCCCCAAAGCGAATAGTAACCAAAGAATTTTTCTGATTGTTTGTTGCCCATTCCGGTGTCAATTAAAGTTAGGCGGTTGCCATTTTCAATTAACAGGCATCGAGCCGCAATGTCAATGAGATTGTTTTCGTCGGCAGGATTGGTTTTGTTCCAAATGGTTTTTGGCACGACCCCAAACATGGCACCACCGTCAAGTTTAAAATTTCCGGTTTCTATAGCGTAGAGTTTCATTTTTTTGCTTTTTTATAGTTAAGTAAGATGTGTTCTATTTCTCTTTTATCAGAAAAAATTAAATCTAAACGTTTTTTTTCTTGATTTGTAAATAAAAAGATTTTTTTTTGAAACCGCTAATTTAATCAAAGAGTTGGGATTTTCTAATTTATTTAACGATTACACCGTCAACAAAAATGTATCTTAATACGATTTAGTTATCGATTTTCTGCCATAATTTGATCCATTACCCAATTGGTATGAACTGCGGATAAACCTGTGGAAGGATGTATGCTAATTCCACTCAAATGTTCCTGTATTTTTCTAACATGAAAGAGCTGTACATTTTCTGGATGCGCAATAAAAAGTTCGGTTTTGCTATTTTCAGTTTCCAATAAAATGTTGTTTTCTTCAAATATTGAAAAGGTAATTTTTCCTTTACTGCCATAAATTGTTGCCGTATCTTCCCTAAATTGACAACCAAAATTCCAACTTCCAGTTCCTGTAATTCCCGATTTATGTAACCATGTTGCAGCAACAGCATCTTTTGCAGAATACCAATTTTGTTGGTTTAAATTCACTCCTGAAGCGTTTTTTATCTCACCTAGAAGATGAACAAACAAGTCCAAACCGTGACTCGCTAAATCATCAAAATAACCTCCCGGAGCAACAGTGACATCTGTTCTCCAATTGTATTTACCAGAAACATCAACTAATGATGGTGGGCGCATAAAAAGCCAATTTACATGTCGGATTTCGCCTATGCATTTTTCATCAATCCAGCTTTTTATTTTTTCAAATCGAGGAAGTGATCGGCGATAATAGGCTATAAATAGTGGTAAATTTTTATCTGAAAAGGCATTGTGAATTGCCAAACTATCTTCATAATTGGGTGCCAAAGGTTTCTCTATGCAACACGGTTTTCCAGCCAAAGCTACTTTGAGTCCATAGAATTTATGAGAATCGGGTGGCGTTGCAATATAAACAGCATCAACTTCGGGATCGTTTATTAATTCGTCAGCATTAGAATAGTATTTTTTTATGCCGTGTCTTTTGGCATAATCTGCTGCTTTTTCTGCATTTCTGCGCATTACTGCAACAATTTCAAATCCTTCGGTTTTTTGATATGCAGGGCCGCTTTTCAATTCGGTTACAATTCCACAACCTATAATTCCCCATCGTATTTTTTTTGAAATGGAAATCATACTTATCTCACGATTACACCGTCAACAAACAAGATGGGCACTTCTTCTATAAAATCTTCGTGGATGGAATGCGCTTTGAAAATATAATTTTTATCGTAAAGTGTATTTCCTATAAAAAAAGTAACCATAAACTCATTGTTGAGTGCCAATACGCTTTTTTCAATCATTTCAATTTTAACAACAGAAACAGCGGGGACTTCGACAAAAGCATGTCGCAAAAGGGATGTTTTCTTCATCTCGCCATCAATTGTCCCAAAAGCTTTGGATACAACCATCACGCCATCGAGATTAAAATCGCTGTCGTTTACAAGATAGGCATACCAAACTTTTTCCATAAAATCGTCGCTCCATTCTTGAACTGCAGCAAGGAAAACGTTTTCTACTTCGGGAATGATAATGTCTTTTTTCATTTTGAGAGGATAGATGATATACTAAAACATAATAGACGGATAATGTCTTTCAACAATCTGTCTATTATCTCTTTTCTTTTTATATACTTGCCTTAAACTGTTCTAAAAAGCGAATGTCGTTTTCATAAAACATTCTAATATCGCCAATTTGATACAAAAGCATGGCTATTCGTTCGATACCCATTCCAAAAGCAAAACCATTGAATTCATCTGGGTTTATACCGCAGTTTTTCAGCACATTGGGGTCAACCATACCGCAACCTCCAATTTCTAACCAACCGGTACCTTTAGTGATTCGATAATCGGTTTCGGTTTTTAACCCCCAATAAATATCAATTTCGGCACTAGGCTCTGTAAACGGAAAATAAGAAGGGCGCAAACGGATTTTTGATTTCCCAAACATTTCCTTTGTAAAGTAAAGTAAAGTTTGTTTCAAGTCAGCAAAAGAAACATCTTTATCAATATACAATCCTTCTACTTGATGGAAGATACAGTGCGAACGGGATGATACCGCTTCGTTTCGGAAAACGCGTCCTGGCGAAATTGTTCGAATAGGCGGTTTGTTGTTTTCCATATAACGAACTTGCACCGATGAGGTGTGCGTTCTTAGTAAAATATCGGGATTGGTTTGAATAAAAAAGGTGTCTTGCATGTCACGTGCCGGATGGTATTCAGGCAAGTTTAATGCGGTGAAATTATGCCAGTCGTCTTCGATTTCGGGTCCTTCAGAAACATTAAAACCGATGGTCGAAAAAATATCAATAATTTGATTTTTTACCAATGAAATTGGATGACGAGAACCGATTACTAAAGGCTCAGCAGGTCGAGTTAAGTCGCCATAAATTCCTTTTATTTCTACTTTGCTTTCTAAGAAATCTTGAATAGATTTTACTTTTTCTTCAGCAGTGGTTTTTAGTAAATTGATTACTAGCCCAAATTCCTTTTTTTGATCGTTAGGCACATTTTTGAATTCAGCAAAAAAGTCTTTCAAAAGACCTTTGCTTCCAAGAAATTTAATTCTAAAAATTTCTAATTCTGCTGCATCTTGAGTAGTAAAAGCGTTAGCTTCGGCAATATATTCGTTTATCTTGTCAATCATTTTCATTCTAGTATTGAGAGTGCAAATTTAGGGATTTTTAGTGACTAGTGAAATGTAATTAGTAATTAGTAAAAAAATGTTGCAAAAAAAGTCAATCACTATTCACTTAATCTATAAGTTCTTTTTCTAAGAAATAAGTAACAATAGCTTCTTTCATCAAAACAGATTGTTCACCCGCTTTTAGCGCAGGTAATTCTTCTTTTACAATATAATGTGGCCAACCATCTTGATCAAAATAGTCAAATTCGTAGAAACCATAAGGCTCTAAAAGGCGACAAATAGCAATGTGCATGAGGTTTAATTTTTCGTCTTTTTTAAATTCGCGATGTATTTTGCCGAGTTCTTGCACACCAATAAGGTAAATTATGGCATCTAAATCTAAATCCTCGCCTTGCGAAAATTGATCGGATAATAGTTTTACAAGCTGTTCCCAGCGTTCTTTAAGTTGTATATCTCTTGACATTTACTGTTTTGCGTTTGGAATTTTGCGTTTGGAACTATGTATATGTCTATTCAACAACAAAATAAATTCCAAAAAAAATAATTTTGGCAAATATAGGCAGTAGAAAAGGAAGTTATTCGTTTTTTTAAGGTATTGTAGTTAAAAACTCAGGGTTTGTGTTTTTAGAGTTTGCTTGAAATTTACGCTTCATTTGAAATGGAATAATTTATTGATAAATCCTTACATAATCTACTTCCATGGCGCATTCAGTGAAACTCTGACTTATGGATGATTGTAGTGCTACATTCAGCAATACATATTGTTCCGCATCAAATGGCCACGTACTCGCGTTTTTTGTTGTTGGATTATAGGTGTAATGCACAATTCCGTCTACACTAAAAACCATTTTTTCTGCAGTCCAGTCAAGCGTATATATGTGAAATTGACTTGATGCCGTTGAGATAACTTGTCCTCCTAAATTTACAGTACCTCCATAACTAGAGGGAGTATGCATGGCGCTTTGCACGTAGTTTTGATTGGAGCCCCAATGTTCCATAATATCCACCTCGCCACAGTAAGGCCAATTTACAGTACCATAAGTGCTTGACCAAAAAGAGCCTGGCTCGATAATATTTTTACCTAACATCCAAATCGCAGGCCAAGTTCCAGTTCCTGAAGGCAATTTTGCTCGAACTTCAACGCGACCATATTTGAATGCAAA
Organism: uncultured Bacteroidota bacterium; assembly: GCA_903879875.1. Lineage (GTDB taxonomy): Bacteria > Bacteroidota > Bacteroidia > Flavobacteriales > Flavobacteriaceae > Flavobacterium. The sequence goes on along the minus strand of CAIRNC010000264.1, from coordinate 1,213 downwards.
TTTTGAGTTGAGTCTTGCTGAGGTATATTGTTTGGTTTGACCTTGATCCGTAAACGTTTCTTTTTTGGCAACAATGCTTAAAGCACCATTATTTTCAAAAGAGTTTATTTGACGGTTCGTATAGTGTTGAATCTCTCCGTTATACCAATTCACTCCATCTGGAAGTTGGGTTTGATGTGCCCATTTGCTGGAATTTATCGTGCCTGATCCGTTAAATTCGTCTGACCAAACCAAATTGTCAAATGTTTGGCAAGCATTCCAAATATAGGTTCCGTTGCAATAGCTTACTAATTGTCCTCCTGTATTCATTGAAACATCTATCCATTGACACGTACTTCCTGAGAAAAATTCAATCCCCATGTAATGAGTTCCTTGAGACCAGTTAATTTGAGAAAAAGTACCTACATCAGCCGTTCCAGTGCCGATAGTTAAGCTGATATTCCCTCCGTTATCAGTAAGAGGATTTTGTGTTTCTCTGTAAACTGTCGTGCCATTATTTGAGTTTATTCTAATGGTAAAACGATGCTTTACATGCTGATTTGTAACCAATTGATTGTTGCTATTTCTAACGGTTGATTGATAACTAAATCCTTGAGTCGTTTGTGCGGAAAGTAGAAAATAGTGTAAAAAAAATAGAAGTGTAAAGGCTTTTTTCATTGGAATTTTAGTTTTTATAAATATAGCTTATTTGGCTAGTTCAATTAAAAACTAAGGTATATAGAAACTATACAGAAATAAAAATAAAAAAACACTTCTATAAACGCCTTAAATAGCCATTTAAAAGCAATGCGACTTTTTAAAATTGTTTAAAATGAAAAAAATGTAAGGGTGATGTTGTATAGAAATATCTAAAATGGATGTGAATTGTTTAAAAAATTAAATTAATAATTGTGAATTTGTTAGTTTTAGCCTAGTCATTTTTAAATTCTATCAATAGCTTCTTGAATTTTTTCTTCTTTTACGCATAACGAAAATCGAATGTAACCTTCTCCATTACTTCCGAAAATAGTTCCTGGTGCAATAAATATTGATTTTTCATATAATAATTTATCAATAAACGCTTCGGACGAAGTGATTCCTTCTGGTAATTTCGTCCAAACAAATAAACCAATGCCTTCTTTGTAAACTTCACAGCCTAATTTATTCGCCAATTGTTCTGTTAAAATTCTTCTTCTTTTATAAATAGCATTCATCGAATCAAACCAAGATTTGT
>CAIRNC010000263.1 GCA_903879875.1 uncultured Bacteroidota bacterium | reverse complement strand
TTAAATTCTTTATTACTTTTTATATAAAATTTATTGTCAAAATTCTTGTTGCCAATAACAATCTCTTTATTTTTGAAAATTTTCCCAATTCTTGTAAATAGATCTTCTTTTGTAATACAAATTTCAAGTTGTGTAGGATGAATGAATTCTACAATTCCAATCATGTATTTTCTCTCGTATGTTTTCCCTCCAGAAGTTATGTAAAAAGTATAATTAGCGATTTTAAAAGTGAAATTTAAATAGAAATATTCTACATATAAATCTCCGCTAGTTGATTTTACTATTCCATTTTTTTCTCTTGCAAATTGTTCCCAAAGTGGAGTTAAGTCTTTTCCATTAAAGAACTCCAATACTTTTTTTAAAATAGACATCTTTTAATTTTTTATTCAAACTTCGGATTTGCCAAAAAAACCTATGTATAGAACTAATTTTTTATTAAGTTTATTGTTGAAATCCGTTATTAGTAAATGTTTGCAATAGCATTTATTTCTCAATAATTATTTCTTCTGGCTTTTTTATTTCGTATTTTTTCATCGCTTTTCTAGAAATATTATTAGTTACACTGTAATTTTCTCGAAATAAAAATTGAACCATAATTGGATAGTTTATTTTGTAGTTTATACATACTAGGTTATTATTCACAAAATTATAAACGTTGAATAGCCAATAATTATGATTTTTGTAATCTTGCAAAGTCATTGTAATTATTTCAAAATTTCCATCACCATTTAAATCTCTTTCTATTCTATTTCCATCCATTTTATCATCGAATGATATTTTGGTAAATTCTTTATTCGCCTTTTGAAAAAAATAAATTACTCTTACATTTATAGCTGCTAAACCACTACCCATATATAAGCAAACAATTTTGAAATCTTTTTTTCCATCACCATTAAAGTCAGCTATATAGAAACCGTCAGTTCCTTGAGCTGGAATTTGTTCAAAATACTTTTTACTTTTCAAATTAGTTTTTAATTGAATATAGATTTCTTTTGGATTTTCTAAATTTCCATTTATTTTGACTTCTAAATCAGATTTGTCTTTGAAAAATCCAGTTATATTTTTTGAATATTCTAACGAATTGTTTTTTTCAATCATCTTGAATTCTAGTGATTGATATTTTGGACTTTTATATTTTTCAAACGGATATTGTCCAAAAATTAATATTGGAAAAAGAAAAATGATGTATATTAATGATTTCGTCATTGAATATTGCTGGTAACTAGCTTATAGGCGAAATAAACATTCGCATATACACCCAAAATTAGGTAGCTAGGCAAAGCTTTCTTTCGCTATATTTTTTCTCAAATATATAAAATTACAATCAAAACCATCAAATCAACACCGTATTTATTGCTTTTAGTTTCTTGTGAGTTTATTAAATTTTCTGAAAAACCATAAAAAAAACCAAGCTACAATTTTCGTGTAGCTTGGTTTGATATAAATAATCCGATAAATAAAATTTCGAGTCGCTGAAACTATGACTTAAACAAATAATTATCTCGTGAAGGAAAGCACATGTTTAGTTCGCAATCCATTTTACAATTTCGTCGCTCATTGGTGTTGTTCTTGGAGCAATTACTTTTTCTAATTCCCCTTTTTCATTGATTAAATATTTTTGAAAATTCCATTCCACCTCACTGTCTTGAAGTCCGTTTTTTTCTTTTTGAGTTAAAAACTGATAAATTTTAGCCATATCATCTCCTTTTACAGAAATCTTACTCATCATTGGAAAAGTAACGCCATAATTTTTGGTACAAAAACCGCTTATCTCCTTATCGGTTCCAGGTTCTTGTTTTGCAAAATTATTTGCAGGAAACCCAATGATTACAAATCCAGTAGCTTTAAATTTTTCGTACAAGGCTTCTAATTCTTTATATTGTGGTGTTAATCCACATTTTGAAGCCGTGTTTACAATCATTATCTTTTTGCCTTTCAGGGTTGAAAAATCAAAAATTTCACCCGAAATGTCCGTAACTTTAAATTGATAGATTGTCATTTTTTCTGTTGTTTTAGTTGCTACTGATGCCATTGCTGTTCTGTTTTTTTGAGCATAACCGCTTGTTAATGCTAACACAAATAGGGAAGTTAAAATAAGTTTTTTCATGATTATCGTTTTAAATATTTTTTGTTTTTGAAATAAGAAACTGTCGATAATACGACAAGAATAGCTAATGAATAGTAAACGAAATTTGGCGTTACTACTTTGTCACCGCTGGCATAAGAGTGCATTCCTTTTAAATAAAAATTAACCCCAAAATAAGTCATCATTATGGAATATATTGCAGTAACACTCATCACATTATAAATCCATTTTCCTCGTAATGCAGGTACAAATCGGGAGTGAATTACAAAAGCATACACCATAATACTGATTAATGCCCAAGTTTCTTTTGGATCCCATCCCCAATAACGTCCCCAACTTTCGTTCGCCCATTGCCCTCCTAAAAAGTTACCAATAGTAAGCATCACTAGCCCAATAGTAAGCGCCATTTCGTTGATATAAGTGATTTCTTGAATGTTCAAATTCATTTTTTCTTTGTTGTTTTCATTAGTAAACACCATTAGAATTAATGCGACAACACCAAGAACCATCCCAAGAATAAATGGCCCATAACTAGCTACAATTACGGCAACGTGTATCATTAGCCAATAGGAATTTAAAACGGGTTGAAGATTGGCAATGGCAGGATCCATCCAATTCCAATGGGCAATCATCAAAATCATGGAGGCTACAAATGTTCCCGAAGCTACGGTTAATTTGGATTTTCTATCAAAAGCTAAGGTGAAAAACATGGTTGCCCAAGCTACATAAATCATGGATTCATAAGCGTCACTCCAAGGGGCATGCCCTGAAATATACCAACGCACTATCAATCCGCAAGTGTGTAATAAAAAGAAAAAGCCAATGATTACATGAAATGAATTAATGATAATTCGGATTGGTTTTTTATCATAAAAAATACTGATGATTGTAAACAAAAGCATGCAAACACCCGCTAACATATACAAATAGAACAATCTTTTGAAAATGTCGTATTTGTTATAGGCAATTTCAGTATTGATACGCTCATCCGTTGGTCGCACTTTACTACCAAATTTTTTCTGATAATCGTTGATGCTTTTTAGTAATTCATTCGATGTTTTATAGTTTCCAGATGTTTTTGAACCCACAAGTTCATTGTAATATAAAGGCAATACGTTTTTGATATAAACCGAATCCATACCTTTCAATCCCGATTCTCCAAGTTCTAATGGCGAAATCCATTTGTTGTTTTTATTGTTCGGAATTGGAAAAATTCTCAAAATGCTTCCGCTTAACGCCGAATACAATAAATTTACTTTTTTGTCGGCTTCCGTAAAATCTTTTTGAAAATTATTTTGTTGCATTGCTCTGGCGGATTCTTCTAGGTATTTACCAAGCTTATAATTTCCTCTTTCATCAAAGAAATTAACCAATGCGGCATATTTTGCGTCTTTGGCTACTCCAATAATTTTACGAATACTATCGTTGCCCGATTTTAAATAAATAAGCGGCACGTTGTACCAAGCCTGAGGAATTCTTGACATGGATAGAAAAACTTGGTCGGAATTCATTTCTTGATAAACGTCACTTTTACTCACTTTTCGCAACAATTCTGACGAAAAAGTGTTGATTGGTTTCATTCTTCCTTTTTCATCTTGAATAACCAATCTTCCGAATTTTGCCGCATGTTCTTCACTTACATTATAGGCTCGAATTACAGAATCCAATTGTTTTTGAGTAGGCATTTGATGATTTTGAGAAAAACCATTTAATCCAATAAAAAGGAGGAGAATTGGAAGCAGTTTTGCTTTTTTATCTTTCACATTTTCCAACTTACGTTTCAAATCTGCAAAGCGAGAATGTTTGGTAAACATGATGGCCATTAGTCCAAAAAACAAAAAGAAATACCCAATATAAGTAATCCAAGTGCCCCAAAAATCATGATTCACAGATAAAATGGTACCTTTTTCATCTTTGTCAAACGAGGATTGAAATAATCGAAATCCTTTGTAATCCAATACATTATTCATAAAAATTCTAGTGTCAAATTTTTTATCAGCATCAGAAACAGTAACTCTACTTTCAAATGCCGAATAACTATTTTCGGTTCCCGGATATTTGTCAGCTATAAAATCATTCAATTTTACATTAAAAGGAAGTTCATATATTTTGCTTCCAAAATAAATTGAATATTCCAAACTGCCCAGTTTAAATGTCTGTGGCTGGCCCATTTTACCTTTAGAACCAACAACTGATACTTCTTTTTCTTTTCCTTCTGATTGCACTTTTATGATTAAAGCATCATCCGTTCCTTTATCTTTAAAATCATTATTAGAGACAAAAGCTATTTTACCTTTCATAGCCGGTTCTGGAAAAACAAAATTTGTTCCGCCCACGTTATACAAGGAACGCATCATTAATGGTTGTGCCAAATCAACTTCTACTTTTCCTTGTAATTTATCCGCCATGCGCATAAATGTTCCTCCAAATGGAGATTGAATCGTTTGCTTTTCACCATCAATAGTTATATTTATGGCACCTTTTGTAAATTTATTTAATGCAAAAAGAATGTTGTGAAGATTGACTACTTCCCCCGATTTTAGATAATGTTCTTGCCTTCCTCCGCTTCCAGCTTCTACCATTTTTAAATAAAGTACGCCGTTAGCATCCGCCTTTACAGTTTCTTTGGCATTCATAATATAATCTACATATTGTACTTTGTATGGGGTTTTATCAAAATTATCTGTAAAAGAAAAATTGTTGTTGACAACAGGGGAAAGTAGCAAGTCTTTTTCATAAATTTTTCGCCTTAATGACCCTTCATATTGTCCGTCAACCATAACAGTTAAAAACGTTTTGTCAGAAAAAACCTGATTGGAAGACGCTCCTTCGCGAATGGGCATTATCCCTTCATAACTAATATATCGGGTTACAAAAGCACCTGCAATGATTAAAATAAAAGAAAGGTGCAAAATCAAGGTGGCCCATTTTTCTTTTTTGTACAATTGATATCGTTTGATATTTCCTAAGAAATTAATCATAAAAAAAAGCATAATTGATTCAAACCACCAAGCATTGTAAATTAATATTCTTGCGGTTGTAGTATCATATCTATCTTCCATAAATGTTCCAACAGCCATTGCAGTAGCAAATGCCAAAAACAATACGGCCATTAAACGTGTTGAAAAGAAGAAGGATGCTAGAATAGAAGTAATTTTTTTATTCATTGTTTTAAAATTATATACTTATAGTGCACAAAAGTACGGAAAATTGTTAGTGCATTGAACTATTACTTTTGTTCAAACTCTTAAATATTACTTAAAAAGTTTTGGTTTATTTTAATTAAAAAATTTCATTTTAAAGTAAAATGAATTCCATTTTAAAACAAAAAAAATATGTAGCAATTTAAATTTACTACATATTTTTATGATTGAGGTTGTTAAAAATTATTCTGATTTAACTTTTGGTTTCTTAAACAATTTAATAAAAACCGGAAAAGTAGAAATTAAGATGATTCCAATTACAATGACTTCAATATGCTTTTTTAAGTCAATTCCTTTTTCAAGAAATACACCATACAAATAATGCCCAGCAAAAATCAGTACAAAAGACCAAGCAAAAGAACTCACGATATTATAAAACATGAATTTCTTTTTATCCATCGTAACAATACCGGCTACTATTGGCGCAAAGGTTCTAAAAATAGGTAAAAAACGCGCAAAAATGATGGCTTTACCTCCATATTTTTCAAAGAAATCTTTGGACTGAACAAGATATTTTTTCTTAAACCAAAAACTATCTTCTTTTTTAAAGAGATAATAGCCGCTTTTTTCTCCAAACCAATAGCCTACCATGTTTCCTAAAACACCGGCAATACCAATCAATAATGATAAAAGCAATACATTTGAAAAATCATTTTCTAGTATAATAATATTCTGAATCAAATCACGGCTGTAGATACCAGCAAGGAAAAGCAAACTATCTCCTGGCAAGAAAAAACCAGCAAAAAGGCCAGTTTCAGCAAAAACTATGAACAAAACAATGTAAATTCCCAGTTGGATTCCTCCAATTTTTAAAGTAATGTAAAACTCTGGATTCAGTAATTGTGTCCAATGAAAATCGTTCATATTTGTTTTTTTTTGTGAAAATAATTTGCGCGTGAAAGTAGTTATATTTTTTTGTAATCCAAAAATAATACTTGACTATAACTATTTTATAACATTATAATACCTAATTACTATACTTATTTATTACGATCATATTGACAACAACCTGGCAAATTATTGTAAACTTCCTCTGTAGTTTTAGCTTCATCGCTGTCAGGGCCTACTTTGGCAATTGCTTTTTTTACTTCAGCTACTGTTGTTTTTTCTTCGTTCAAAATCAAACTTAATTGATGGGTTTCAATACTCCAAACTGCTGATTTTACACCCGAAACGGAATAAGCCGCTTTTTGAATTCTAGTTTGGCATTGCTCGCAATTACCATTTATTTCAACAGCATATTTGGCATTTTTATTTTTTTTGTCTTGCGCTTGTGTTGAAAAAGCTACAAAAAGTAGCATTATTCCTAAAATTACATTTTTCATTTTTTTAGATTTTAATTTTTAGTATTATTTGTTATTGCTATTGATATTGCTTTTGTAATTGATATTGTTATTGATTTTGTTATTGTTATTGCTATTGTTATTTTTATTGTTATTTAATTTTATATCGAAGTCCACCATAGTACATTTGCCCAAAAATTGGCGCATAAACTATTGACGCATCAAAACGAGTTCCAAATGGATTTTCAGCACCTAAAATGGCATTGTGTTGGGTGTAATTCCCAATGTTTTCTGCTCCGATATAGAGTTCAAACACCGATGAAAAAACCTTTGTGATTTGTGCATTCAATAAAGAATAAGCTGGTGAATAGGCTTCAAAATGATCGTGTGATAATGGAATTTTCGTATTTGGCAATTTTTGCTCACCTGTCCAATTATAGGTAAAATCAAATTTCCATTGACCTGCATTTTTTTGTTTATGGGTTTCAAATCCGATATTAGCAAAAAATCGGTGTTTCGCTTGAAGTGGTCTTTCCGAAGTACCCGAAATAAAATCGGTTTGAATGTCATAGAATTTATAAGCCGCCCGCAAATCGAGATGTTTTATCAATTCGATATTAAAATCAACTTGTAAGCTATTTGCAAAAGACTTTCCGATTAAATTATAAAACAAAACTTGCTGCGCGCTTTGATACAAATCGACAACTACTTGACTTTGGAAATCCGTTCTATACAAATCAAAACCGGCATCAGCACTTTTTCCAAAAAGCGTAAATTTTTGATTGAAACTCACTCCATAATTCCAAGCAATTTCTGGATTTAATCCATAAGCATTTCCATTAGTATTCAAAATTTCAAAACTGCGATTACTTGCCAAAAGCGATTGGTTTTCTGCAAAAATATTAGCCATACGTTTTCCTCGTCCTATTGATGCCCGCCAAATTCCTTTCGTCCATGCATTATATCTCAAGTGAACTCTGGGAGTGACGAAAGTGCCTAATCGATTGTGATTGTCAATTCTACCTCCTAAAATAACGCTGAAATTAGTGGTATTATCATATGTATATTCAAAGAAAGCGCCAATAGAATTGTCAATTCTATTAAAATCATTGGAGAAATTTGATACTGCTACAGCTTCTTGGTATTTATCAAACGTAAAATTCAATCCTGTAGCAAATTTATGCATAGTATTATTAATTATCGAATTGAAAATTAAATTAGAATACACACTTTTTTGGTTGATATTGTATTGATTTAAGCCAAAATAGGACGATTGATTGTGCGTATTGAACGCATTTTGAAAACCAATACTTTGAAAAGGCATATCTTTAAAAATATAACCCACTTTTGTAGCAATATCTAATCGTTCTGTATTGATTTCTGAACCCCAAAAATGGTTTGTGAGGTTATCCCTGTCTTTGTCGAAATCGGTTTGTCCCGACAGTTTTTTGTCGTTCATATACCTGAAATTGATAAAACTTACTAGCCCTTTTTCGGCATTATAATATTGATACCTGTTCATCACATTGACTTGTTTCGCCAATGGATTATCCATAAATCCGTCATTATTCATATCGGTTTTAATCGTTCTGGTGTTGCCATGAAGAAATAGACTACTGCTCCATTTATTCGAAATTTTAGTGTTGAAATGGGTGTTCAATTCAAAACGAGCATCTGACGAACCATAGACATTGAGAAAAAATGGTATGTCATTGATGGGTTTTATCAATTCGGTATTGATTTGACCTGAAATACTCTCAAAACCATTGACTACGGAACCCGCGCCTTTGGTAATCTGAATGCTTTCTACCCAGGTTCCGGGTGTAAAAGACAACCCATAAGCTTGAGAAGCACCTCGAACAGAAGGAACATTTTCTTCTGTAATCATTAAATAGGGACTTGTTAACCCCAACATTTTAATTTGTTTGGTTCCAGTCAAGGCATCCGAAAAATTAACATCGATGGACGGATTGGTTTCAAAACTTTCGGCAAGATTACAACATGCCGCTTTTAGAAATTCTTTGCTGGTAATCAGCGTTGTATTTGTCGTAAGATGTGAAGCTCGCTTTAGGCTTCGGGTTTGGTTTTCTATTTTAACCGTTTGCAAAGTGTCTTGTGCAAAAGAAGAAATCGTGAAACCAAAACAGACTAAAAAGAAAATTTGTTTTTGCATAATACTGTTTTTAATGTTTTAAAAATAAATCAAGCCACAAGAAATGGATTGACTTTAAATAGAACATTAAAATCAGGCGTACAAAAGATATTGAGAATACAGTTTAAAAAGAGGCGGAGCGTGTGCATCGCAATAATAATCGTCAGTTTGATTTGTTTTAAACCCAATAACTGGGGAATAAATAATTGCCTTTTGTGAAGGTAAAACAAAAAAGATATTGGTTTCAAAAGCGAAAGCTTTTACAAGAAGTTGGTCGGACTTTTTTTGAAGATGCACCACTTTGTCTTTGCAACAATGTGATTTTTGCTCCATCTCGCCGCAACAATTTTTTTCAGAAGCAGGAGAATTAAATTTTGTGTTTAATGAAATCGTTGCTATTTCATCACCACAATAATGCACGTTAACAGCCAATCCGATATTGGAAACCAATATAAAGAAGGCTAGAAATAAACTGATGCACTTATTTAATTTCATATCACAAAATTAGTGATTTACAAACAATATACTTGCAATAAATTGTTATTTTTCCGTTTGTTGCTGTTGGTAATAAAATGCAGGAAGAAACAATAACAATAAAATGGGTTGAATTAAAAAACGTCTGACGTAAAATAGTTTTAAATTGTCGTGAGCACCATAAAAATAGAGCAATGCTAAAAAAATTAATGCCAATAGAATAAAAAAGAGACCATACAATATTCCTGCAAATTGCACTAAAGCTATTTTTTTGAAAACCACATAAATGATTCCTAAAGACAACAAACTATTCAATACGTACCTAAAAAATAAACTGAGAAACAATTTATAAATATCATATTTTGGTAAAGGCAAATTGGCATAATCCTTTTTAAAAAAAGCCAAGAAGGGATCATAAAAAAGTTGGTTTTCAAAGATTCTAACTACGACTAGTAATGCAACTAAAACAAAAAGCCACACTATTTTGGCTTTATTTTTATTTAATGTTTTTAGCATGATTCGAAAATTTATTAACCCAAATTACCCATAATCCAAATACAACACCGTAAATTACTAGAGGAAAAAAGATGTCGTGAAG
>CAIRNC010000262.1 GCA_903879875.1 uncultured Bacteroidota bacterium | reverse complement strand
CGAAATTCAAAATATAGCACTTTCTAATTTAGCAAATGGCATGTATTTTATAAACATTACTACCAAAGAAGGCATGAGTTTCATTCAAAAATTCATTAAAAATGAAAATTAAAATTTTACTTTTATTTGCATTTATTTTTACTTTAAATGTAAACAGTCAAACGGCACTTCCTATTCCTAGCACGCTTTCAGGTAACAATATAAACTTGACCATGAACACTGGAACAGTTTCTTTTTTGCCAGGAAACCCAACGCAAACCTTTGGTTTTAATGGGAGCCCCTATCTTGGTCCAACTTTGATATTAGAGAAAGGACAAAATGCAAACATTATGGTTACTAATCAAATTGGTGAATCAACTAGTGTACATTGGCACGGTATGCACGTTGCAGCAATGAACGATGGTGGGCCACACACTCCAATATTGAATGGTACAACTTGGAATCCACAGTTTACCGTTTTAGACAAGGCCGCTACCTATTGGTATCACCCTCATTTTCATGGAAAAACGGCAGAACATGCTATAAAAGGTGCTGCTGGATTAATTATTGTAAAAGATCCTGAAGAAGCAGCATTAAATTTGCCACGAACTTATGGTCAAGACGATTTTCCTATAATTGTCCAAACAGCCCAATTTAACAATAATAATCAGTTGATGCCTTTAGGGATGCAAGACAGTTTAGCAATCGTGAATGGCGTCAGAGCGAATTATGGGCAGTCCGTATTTTTAAATGTCCCTTCTCAAATCATTCGATTACGATTGTTGAATGCAGCTGGAGAAAGAAGTTTTAATTTTGGTTTTACCGCTAATAAAAGTTTTAAGATTATAGCTAGTGATGGCGGTTTATTAAACGCTCCAATTAACGCAACCCGAATTCGGGTTTCACCAGGAGAACGTTATGAGATTCTGGTTGACCTAAATGGAATGAATGGTCAAAGCATCCAATTAATGAGTTATGCATCGGAGTTGCCTATTGGTCTCCAAGGCGGACCAACAATGCCAATGCCACCAGGAAGCCCTCCAATGGATAGCCCTATAAATGGCATAGATTTTAATTTACTACAACTTAATATTGGTGCACAAACTTCCAATCCTGTGCTTTCTACACCAACAACATTAGCTGTTTTTACACCAATTTCAGCTTCTACTTCAAATATAACTCGAACCATAAATATGACCGCACTAAATCCAATGTCTATGGATGGTCCTTTTTATATGAACGGATTGTTGTTTGATATGGATAGAATCGATTATATAATACCTTTAGACAACACTGAAATCTGGCAAATTACCAATCAAACTATGGTGGCACATCCGTTCCATATTCATGATGTACAATTTTATCTATTGGATAGAGATGGAAATATGCCTCCATTATTTGAAAGAGGAAGGAAAGATGAAGTTTTAATTTATCCGAATGAAACAGTTAGTTTTATAACAAATTTCGATACTTTTGAAGATGATATGATGCCTTATATGTATCATTGTCATATTTTAATGCACGAAGATGCAGGTATGATGGGACAATTTTTGGTAAAATCGAATTTGAATACTGACAACCAAAATTTAGTTTTAACTAAAACCATTAACATTAGCCCTAATCCTGTGAATGATTCATTTAGCATCAATATTCCAGAATCTACATCTGATTATGATGTGAAAATTACCGACGCAACGGGAAAAGTAGTAGGGACAAGCAAATCAAAAAACAATATGTTAATTGACGTAAGTTGCTTATCAAGTGGTGTTTATCAAGTTATTGTAAAAAATAATACCAATTTTTATTCCGGTAAAATGATAAAGAATTAATAACCAAAATTGCACTTTTATAAAAAAGCCTTGTGTAAAACTTTTCCGTTTTCATCAAGGCTTTTTTAATAAAGAATTTGTGGTAAATAGGCTTCACATAAAGTAAAAAGAATTATGTAATTCACAATCAAGTAATAGAATTTTTAACTGATTAAAAAATGATTTCATTTTAAAAATAAGCCCGCAATTGAACGCTTCCCGTATGAATGGCTTGACTTGTTTCACTTTTTCTGCCTTGATAATTGAAATTAATATCCAAATAATCGGTTAATTTTTTCTGAATTAAAAGCCGCCAAGTCATATTTTTTCCACTTTGCAAACCTTCTAACATTTGATAAGCCACTGGCGATTGATCATTTCCTTTGAAATTATTTTCATACAATGAAAATTCACCATTCATTGTAAATTGTTTTTTACTAGAGAATGAAAAGGAAGTGCCAAATCGTTGTTGGTCTAATTGCTCTAAATCACCAATTTTATTTTTTTTATTTTGAAATTCATAAAAGATATCCCAACTGGCATTTTGAGAAAACAAATAAGAAATCTTTGGAGCCAATTGAAAGCCTTTTAATTCATAGTTTTTAGCTCCATAATTTTCTGAGTAAGATGATGCTTGAATCGTTTTTTCACTGGAACCAAAAAGCCAACTTTTTTGAACCAAATGCGCATATTGCAATTGATGCGAACTACTTCTATTTTCTTGTGACCCATACGAAAGCAAGTTTTTGGTTTGACTAGAAAGGTAAGAATAGGTGACAGAATGTCTTTGTTTACCACGATTGAAAAACAAACTGTTTCTAAAACTCGTGTTCAATCCGAGGAGGTCATTGTTGTCAGAATTGAACGGATTGAAGTCGAAACCATTACCATTTCTTATAATTTTTCTTTCACTCAAATAAGCCGTTTGATTATAAAAATAAGATAATAATTTCTTGAAACCCATCTCATTTTGCCATTGATTTGGATTCAATGTTACGGAAAGAGAAAATTTATTTTGATGCGTTTTTTTAAAAACTTGATTGGGCAAATAAATCCGAATATACTTAGCCTGATCTGGAAATGGCGCTACTTCAAATTCTTGCAATTCCTGAATTCCGTTACCGTTATAATCAATCCAAGTATAAATTCCTTTTCCGGGATCAACTTCAAGATAGGTAAATTCTTGCTGCGCAATAGTTCCAGAAGTGTTTTCATAAGTCGAATTCAGTTGCAATAATTGATTGAAAAATCGGTCATTATAGAGTATTCTCGAATTCAGCGAAGGTTCGTTTGGTCTGGTTTTATCTTCAAATTTCAGATTTCTATAATTGATAAAAACGGATAAATTACTTTTCTCCGTTTGAATTAATTTTGATTTCAAATAATACGATTCCGAAACATTGACACGCTTTAAAAATCCGTTTTGTAAACTATCATTGGTACGGTTCAAATAACCCAATTCCACAAAAACTTTAGTGGAATCGCCTCGTCCAATTATTGCTCCAAACTCTCTAAATCGTTGGCTTAATGCCGAAAATTGATTGCTAATTTTTAACTTTTCTTGATTGTCTTCAATTCTAAAACTTCCAGCCATCCAGTTTTTTTTATAATGAAAACGAGCTTGTGTTTGGTTTCTTAAAAATTTTGAAGTAGCATAAGTTCCGTCACTTTGCAAATAACTTCCGTTATTTTGAAAACTCCAGTTTTTCAATTTGAAAATGCCATTCATCACATGTCTTTTACCAGAAAAACTTTCCGAGAAATCTAATTTTTCGAATTGATAGGTCAAGATTCCCTTTTGTGGTAACTGAAAGGAAAGTCCTGAAACCCATAAACTTTGATTGCCTATTGGGTTGGTTAAATTCCAATCTCGGTCGAACTCTATCGTAAAAAGACGTTCTATGGTTTTGAATTGTTTTTGAACCATTTGAAAATTGGCAAAGAAATCAACTTTCCATAGTTTGGAAAACAACCGTTGTTTTACATTGAATTTTCCCGCCAATCCTTGGTTATCGGAATCATCTTTGGAAGAAAATAAGTTTTTATCGTTATTGCTGATGCCGATTTCAAAATCTAAATTGGTTTTTTCAGAAGGATTGAATTTTCCTAAAACCGTAGCAATCTGTATTTTTGTTGGTGCTATTAATCGAACTATAGGTTCATAATCGCCCTGTAATTCACCATTTATTGGCGCAACATATTGAAAAATTCTTCCAACAGTATTCGAGTTTGACACCTTATAATTACCAAGTTTTGTTCCAATAAAGGCAAACTTAACATTGTATAATTCGTCAGCTGGATTGTTTGAAAACTCAAAAATCGAAACACCATTAAACACTGTTTTTCTGTATAAAATTTTATTTGCAGAATAGTTATCAATATAAGCAGAAGGCGCCGTCATTAAATCTGGATTGTCACCTGCATTTACCAAAGCTTGTACTTGTTCAGTCGAAAGTGATTGCTGTAACGGTTGGTTTTTCATGTCGTTTTCGGAATACAAATAGCCGCCAAGACTCCATTTTTTTTCTTCATGAGTAGCACCAGCATAGGTAACAAATCGCGTATAGCTTCGGTCGGAATATTGGTATTCGATACTGATTCGCATTTCGGAAGTGATGGGAAAAAGCGTCGTGAATTTTATTTCACCCGCGTTATAATCAATTGTATAATCGTTGTTTTCTCCACGTTTTAACAGAAGTCCATTTACATAAACCCGCTCTGAGCCTGAAATCACAAGCACATATAGTTCGCCGTTTTGACCTTTTAATTTATAAGGTCCCCGATTGCCTTCTTGACCTACAAAATTGCTTTTTGCATATTGTCCACGAACTAATGCTGCTGAAGCAAAAACGGATGTTTTGTTTTCTGGAGTTCCAAATTCAAAATTGGCAGATAAACCTTGCACTTTTTTATTAAAATTTAGAAATTTTGATTTTCTGTTTTCTAAAAACAAATCACCTACTCGAACACTCCATTTGTCACTAAACAGTTCAATAAATATTTGGTCAAATTCATCTAATTTTTGTGAATACCCGCCTTGTTGTAATGGAATATTACTGTCTTGAATAGACGCGCGGAGGCTAACTTTATTAGATAATTTTCCAGTGATTTGCAAATCTAAAGCGGAGTTGACAACTGCGTTTTGATTGTTACCAATAGTGATGCCACGCGAGATGCTACCAGAAGTAGTCAATCCGTCAAAAGGAACAAATTTTTTGATTGGTTCCTGTTCAACATTGTATAAATCACCAACTGCAGCATCGTTACTTACCACACGACTTTTGTCGTAAATACTGTATTCTTTAGTTAAATAATCCGGGAATTTTAAATACCGTACCGTTAAAGTATCTTTTAAAACGGCCCTTTTTTTATTGAAAATGATGATTCCTTTTTGGAAATTGACTTTGTAAAAAGAGGTGTCAATTGCTATATTTTTAGCATCCAAAAGTTTAAAAAAACTTGGATTTACACTTACATTGTCAATTGGAACAGTGTCTTTTGAAACAAGTATCTTTTTGTTTTTATAAGGCGTGCTGATTTCCTGAGCTTGAAGACCAGAAAAAAAACCTAATACAATCCAAAAAAGAAACTGTTTTAGCATAAATACTTTAACTCAAAAAACTCAAAAGTAGTATTTATAAACGGAAAAATAAGGGATTATTGAAGCGTTTTGATTTACTATGTAATTTTAAAATTCCAAAGTAATGCATTCAATTTTTAGTCAACAAGAATAATGACTTTGTTGTCTTTCATTTCTAATGTGCCAGAATTTATCGCTAAATGATATTTTTGATCATTTGATTTGATAAATTTTGAATCTGATTCATTTCCTAAATTGAAACTATTAGAAGCTATTTTAATATTTCCTGCCGTTAAAATAGAAACTATGGCAGCGTGATTGTTTAACATTTGAAAATCTCCATCAACTCCAGGAACTGAAACTGAAGTTACTTCTCCTGAAAATAATTTTGCTTCTGGTGATACTATTTCTAAAATCATAATTTTTGAGTTATGAATTATATTTTTATGCTTCTGCCAACATTTTTTCTCCTGCTTCGATAGCGTCTTCAATAGTTCCTTTAAGGTTGAAAGCGGCTTCTGGCAAGTGATCTAATTCACCATCAATAATCATATTAAATCCTTTGATAGTATCTTTGATGTCAACTAAAACTCCTTTTAATCCTGTAAATTGTTCCGCTACGTGGAAAGGTTGAGACAAGAAACGTTGTACACGTCTAGCTCTTGAAACTGATAATTTATCGTCTTCAGAAAGTTCTTCCATACCAAGAATTGCGATAATATCTTGTAATTGTTTGTATTTTTGAAGAATTTCTTTTACTCTTTGTGCACAGTTATAATGTTCGTCTCCAATAATTTGTGGAGTCAAAATTCTAGAAGTAGAATCCAATGGATCCACTGCAGGATAAATACCTAACTCAGCAATTTTACGAGACAATACTGT
>CAIRNC010000261.1 GCA_903879875.1 uncultured Bacteroidota bacterium | reverse complement strand
TTGGATGAATACCCAACGTCCTGAATGGAATGATGCCAACAATGCTTTAGTAGGTAACGGTGTGTCAATGGTAACGCTGTATTATTTAAGAAGATTTTTGAAATTTTTCCAAAAATTACTTGACAAAACAACGCAAGAAAATATTAAAATTTCTAATGAAATGGTAGAGTTTTACCATGTCATTAGAGAAAATTTAATTCAATTTAAACCCTTACTTAATGGAGCGATAGACAATCAAGAAAGAAAAAAAATCATGGATGTTCTTGGACTTGCTGCTTCAGAATATCGCTATCAAGTATATAATAGTGGTTTTTGGGGCAAAAAGAGAACCCATTCGATGTCGGGTTTGAAAGATTTTACACAAGTCTGTTTGGACTTTATTGATCATTCTATTCAAGCCAATCAAAGAGAAGACAAACTCTATCATGCTTATAATCTAATGGCAGTACAACAAGATGGAGTGGCTATTTCACATTTATCAGAAATGCTAGAAGGTCAGGTAGCAATTATAAGTTCAGGATTTTTAAAAGCCAACGAGACTTTAGAAATCTTAGACAGTTTAAGACAAAGTGCTTTATACAGATCCGATCAAAGCAGTTATATACTATATCCAAACAAAAACTTATCTAAATTTTTAGAAAAAAATGTTTTGCCTAAAGTGAAGGTGGAACAATCTAATCTATTAAAAAAATTACTTCAAGATTATAATTTTTCAATTATCAATCAAGACGTAAAAGGTAATTATCATTTCAATGGTAACTTTCATAATGCAAGTGATTTAAACAACGCATTGGTTCTTTTGAAATCGAACAAAGAGTATAGTGCTTTAGTTGAAAATGAAGCTGACGCAGTTTTACAAATTTTTGAAGATGTTTTTAATCATAAAGCTTTTACAGGAAGATCGGGCACCTTTTTTGGATATGAAGGTTTGGGTTCTATATACTGGCACATGGTTTCAAAATTGCATTTAGCGGTACAAGAAGCTTGTCTTAGCGCTATTGCAAATCAAGAAAGTGAACAAGTAATTAAGGAACTAGTAGCGCATTACAATGAAATTGGAAACGGAATAGGTGTTCATAAATCACCTGCTGTTTATGGTGCATTTCCAACCGATCCTTATTCACATACGCCACAGTATAAAGGTGCACAACAACCAGGAATGACGGGACAAGTTAAAGAAGATGTTCTTGTACGAATTGCAGAATTAGGTGTGAAAATAAATAACGGAAAATTACAATTTCAACCGACAATTCTTCAAAAAAAGGAATTCATAAATCAAGAGCAAATAGTAAATTTTGTTACGGTTGATGGCAAACAAAATCAAATTACATTACCAAAAGAAAGTTTGGCTTTTACGTTTTGTCAAATACCAATTATTTACAAAATCGCAACAGTAAATCAAATAGAATTGCTCTATCAAAACGGCTCCAATAATGTGATAGCGTCATTAGAATTAGGTGCAGAAGAAAGTGCAAAATTATTCGAAAGAACGGGTGAAATTTCTCAAGTTATCGTTTCAATTAACAATGACTTTTTGCTTTAATGAAGAAAATTATTTCCATAGCATTACTACTATTTCTATTTTTTAATAGTAAAAACGGTTATGCTGTAGCAAATGATATTACGGCTGAAAAATTGTTAGGTAATGCCAATTATCCAGCCATTTGTTATGGAGGATATCGCACAAATTCGAGAGAAGTACAGCCTACAATTGCAGAGTTAAAAGAAGATATGAAAATACTTTCTGCATTAAACTTTAAATTGCTGCGTACTTATAATTTACATTACAAAGAGGTTTCAAATTTATTAAAAGCAATCAGCGAGTTAAAAAAAGAGAATCCTAATTTTGAAATGTATTTGATGCTCGGAGCTTGGATTGATTGCAAAAATGCTTGGACTAATTTTGCTCCCGATCACAATGTAGAAAGCAGTAAAAATGCTATTGAAATTGACGAAGCTGTAAAATTAACCAACCAATATCCAGATATTATTAAAATAATTGCTGTTGGAAATGAAGCGATGGTTAAATGGGCAACCAGTTACTATGTTGAGCCGAGTGTAATTTTAAAATGGGTCAATTATTTGCAAAATTTAAAAAAAGAACAAAAATTACCAACTAAGCTTTGGATAACTTGTTCCGATAATTTCGCTTCTTGGGGTGGCGGGGGTGCTGAATATCATACCAAAGACTTAAATCAATTGTTTAAAGCTGTAGATTATGTTTCGATTCATACCTATCCAATGCACGATACCCATTACAATCCTAGTTTCTGGGGAATATTGGATAATGAAAAAGGATTGTCTGAAAAAGAAAAGATTGACGCATCTATTTTAAGAGCTAGAGATTATGCTGTGGCACAATATACAAATGTTTTAAATTATATGAAATCACTTGGAATAAATAAACCAATTCATATTGGCGAAACGGGCTGGGCTACAAACGATGATGGTTTTTATGGGAATGAAGGTTCAAAGGCAACCGACGAATATAAATCGGCTCAATTTTATAAACTCATTCGAGAATGGTCAAACAAAGCGGGTATAACATGTTTTTATTTTGAAGCCTTTGATGAAAATTGGAAAAGCGCTTCAAAACCAATGAATTCTGAAAATCATTTTGGACAAATCAATTTGCAATCACAAGCTAAATATGCACTTTGGAAAATGGTAGATGATGGCGTTTTTAAAGGATTGACTCGTGATGGAAAACAAATTACAAAAACCTATAACGGGGATGAAAAAGCATTATGGATGGATGTTAAAACACCAACCCAATTAATAAAAAACTAAAAATAATTAAAAAATACTCATACTATGTCAAATAATAATTCACATTCAATGGGAAAAGTTCCGATGGGTCAAAAAATCGCTTTTGGATTAGGAATGTTAGCCAACCAAATGTTTCCTGCTGCGTTAGGAATTTTTATGGTAGTGTTGGTCGAAAATTTAGGGATGCCAACATGGATGTGGGGTATTACTTTTTTCCTACCCAGAATATTAGACGCTTTTATTGACCCAATTATGGGTTTTATTTCCGATAACACTCGTTCTAAATGGGGAAGAAGAAGACAATATGTGTTTGTTGGAGCAATCATTATGGGAATTTCTTTTATAGTTATGTGGCAATTGTACAGAGAAAGCGGAATAGATTACAATTTCTATTTTTTTCTCATTTGGTCCATTGTATTCTATTTAGGACTGTCCATTTTTAGCGTTCCTTTTGTGGCAATGGGTTATGAAATGAGTGATGATTTTCACGAAAGAACCAGCATTATGGCCATTTCACAATGGATTGGACAATGGGCTTGGGTAATTGCGCCATGGTTTTGGGTAGTGATGTACGACCCTACTTGGTTCCCGAATGCCGATACAGCCACGAGAACTTTGGCGGTTTGGGTAGGTATATCCTGTATGATATTGGCAATGGTTCCTGCAATTTTTATCAAAAGCAAATCGACTATTAATGAAACGAGTTTTTCTCCATTGACATATAAAACGATGGGCGGCAGTTTAAAAGAAATTTTTTCAAGCTTTGTTGAAGCCTTTAAAAACGGTCCTTTCAGAAAACTTTGCATTGCCACTTTCTTTATTTTTAATGCTTTCAATACGGTTGCTGGTTTTACTTTCTTTATAGTAGTTTATTATTTATTTAATGGAAGTTCATCAGATGCTGGGATTTGGCCAACACTTTTCGGATGTTTAGGCGCTTTATCCACCACTTTTATTGTAATTCCGATTGTTTCTTGGATGTCAAAAAAAATGGAAAAAAAGAAAACATTTTTAGTCTGTCAAGGAATATCCGTTTTCGGATACATTCTGCTTTGGTTTCTATTTGTTCCAGGAAAACCTTATATGTTTATTTTTGCACTTCCTTTCTTTTCCTTTGGTATCGGAAGTTTATTTACCTTAATGATGTCCATGACTGCTGATGTTTGCGACATGGATGAATTAATTTCAGGTAAACGTAGAGAAGGAATTTTTGGAGCTATTTACTGGTGGATGGTGAAATTTGGTTTTGCCATCGCGGGATTATTAACAGGAGTTATAATGTCATTTGTAGATTTCCATCCAGGTGCCGCAACACAAACAGAGGGAGCCGTAACTGGTTTACGACTTTTCTTCTCAGGAATTCCAATTTTAGGTACATTGAGAGCCATGTGGGTAATGAAAGATTACGATTTGACGGAAGAAAAAGCCAGAGAAATTAAAAAAGAATTAGACTCAAGAAAAGAACCCGTAAAAAAACAATCTTCAGACAAACTTACGGGAAAATTAAACTCTTTAGATAAAAATGGAAATGGTTTGAATACAGTTACAGGTATCGATTTCAGTACTAAAAGTGAAGAAGAAATCAATATACTTTTTTCAGA
>CAIRNC010000260.1 GCA_903879875.1 uncultured Bacteroidota bacterium | reverse complement strand
TTTAACAAAACCATTTTTCTTAGTAAATCCTTTACCACAGTAAAAGCACTTTTTTTATTCATAGCCTTTGATTTGCTTCAAAGATAGTAACAATAAGGGCTAACAAGATTTTAAGCATTAATTTTGTCCATTACGCCTAAATTTATTAAGATGCGATTTCCAATCGTTTCAGTAAATTTTTATTTAACGTATGTTCGGCGTAATCTTTATCGATGTCCAAAATTTTATCTTCTGAACTCGGTAGTTCATACATGGCATCTGTTAAGATAGCTTCACAAAGGGAACGCAATCCACGTGCTCCTAGTTTATATTCTAATGCTTTATCCACAATAAAATCTAGAGCTTCGTCTGAAATAGAGAAAGCAACTTCATCCATCATAAACAGCTTTTGGTATTGTTTAACTAATGCGTTTTTTGGTTGCGTTAGAATGGCTCTCAAAGTAGCTCTATCCAATGGATCCATGTGTGTCAACACGGGCAAACGACCAATAATTTCCGGAATCAATCCAAAATCTTTGATGTCTTTTGGAATAATATATTGCAACAAATTGTCTTTGTCAATATTATCGACGTTTCTCGAAGTGCTATATCCAACAGCTTGACGATTTAATCTTTTTGAAATAATTCGTTCAATGCCATCAAAAGCACCTCCGGCAATAAACAAAATGTTTTGGGTATTGACTTCAACAAATTTTTGGTCTGGGTGTTTTCTGCCCCCCTTTTGGTGGAACGTTTACAACTGTCCCTTCTAATAATTTTAGTAACGCTTGTTGTACCCCTTCACCAGAAACATCACGAGTAATGGATGGATTATCACCTTTACGGGCAATTTTGTCAATTTCGTCAATAAATACGATGCCTCTTTCTGCTTTAGCCACATCATAATCAGCTGCTTGTAGCAAACGAGTTAAAATGCTTTCTACATCTTCTCCAACATAACCAGCTTCGGTCAAAACGGTTGCATCAACTATAGCCAATGGCACATCTAGCATTTTCGCAATGGTTTTGGCCACCAAAGTTTTTCCAGTTCCCGTTTGTCCAACCATGATGATGTTCGATTTTTCAATTTCAACATCGTCGTTTAATTCTTGTTGCATCAAACGTTTGTAGTGATTGTAAACGGCAACGGCCATCACTTTTTTAGTTTGGTCTTGCCCAATTACATATTGATCAAGAAACGCTCTAATTTCTTTTGGCTTTTTAAGAATTAAATCGCCAATCGAGTTCGAACTTCCACTTGATTTTAATTCTTCTAAAACAATACCGTGTGCTTGCTCAATACATTTGTCACATATATGTGCGTCAATACCTGCAATTAATAAACTGGTTTCTTTTTTCTTCCTTCCGCAGAACGAACATTCTAATAGGGTTTTTGCCATCTTTTCTCCTCCCAACCCTCCAAAGGAGGGCTTTATGTTTCTATTAATGTTTATTTAAGCCTCCCTTTGGGAGGTTTGGTGGGATTATCTCCTCAACACTTCATCAATCATTCCATATTCTTTGGCTTCATCGGCAATCATCCAATAATCGCGTTCCGAATCTTTGTGCACTTTGTCAAAAGTTTGTCCAGAATGCTGTGAAATGATTTGGTATAATTCGTCTTTTAATTTCAACATTTCACGAAGGTTGATTTCCATATCCGTAGCTACGCCTTGTGCACCTCCAGATGGTTGGTGAATCATTACGCGAGAATGTGGCAATGCTGAACGTTTTCCAGCTGCTCCCGCACACAACAAAACGGCGCCCATTGAAGCTGCCATTCCTGTGCAAATTGTAGCAACTTCAGGTTTGATATATTGCATGGTATCATAAATTCCAAGTCCTGCATATACGCTTCCGCCTGGAGAATTCAAGTAAATTTGAATGTCTTTTGAAGCATCAGCGCTTTCTAAAAACAACAATTGCGCTTGTACTATATTAGCAATTTGGTCGTCAATTCCTGTTCCCAAGAATATGATTCTATCCATCATTAATCTCGAAAAAACGTCTAATTGTGAAATGTTTAATTGACGCTCTTCTATAATATAAGGGGTCATATTTGTTGGCGTCATGGCGTTTACGATTTTATCGTAATACATGGCGTTTACACCTTGGTGTTTGGTTGCAAATTTTTTAAATTCTTTTCCGTAATTCATTTTTTTTATGTTTTAAAGTTGGAAAATCTAATGTCCGAATGCGTTACAAAAAGCATCAAACAAAAGAGCGTCAAAAAAATATTTTTTTAACGCTCAAATATAACTATTTTTTATTGCTTTGTATTTGTAATAAAATCATAAATTTTGACTTTATAATACAATCTATTCACCGTACATAGCGGCAACAAATTCGTCGTAAGTAACTTCTTTGGTAGTAGGATTGGCTTTTTCTTTAAAAAGTTCTAGCATTTTGTCGGCCACTACTTGGTCAGACAACCTTTTTACTTCTTCTTGGTTAGCCAAAACACGCGCTACAATTCCTTGAACTTCTTCGTCTGTTGGATTTGTTTGTCCAAATTGAGCCATTTGTTGACGAATTGATTTGGTTGTGAAAGCTTTTAAATCTTCAAAAGTGATTTTAATATTGCTTTGCGCCATTGCTTTTCCTTCAATCAATTGAAAACGCAATCCTTTTTCAGAACGGGCGTATTCTACTTCTGCTTCGGCAGGAGTTAATTTTTTCTCACCAACAGTTTGCAACCATTTTTTTAAAAATGCAGCTGGTAATTCAAATTTGGTGTTTTCGATTAAGAAGTCTGTTACATCAGCCAATAATTTTTGTTCGGCTTGTTGTGCAAATTGAGCTTCGGCATCTTCTTTGATTTTTGCTTTCAATTCGTCCAATGACGCTACTTTTCCTTCTCCAAAAAGACGGTCAAATAATTCTTGATTCAATTCTGCTAATTCAGTACCGTTGATGCTTTCAATAGTGAAATCAACCGCTACATCTAATCCGTGAACATCATCGTGACCTACTTTCATCACGTCCATCAATTGGTGGTCGTCTTCAAAAAGACCTTTGGTGTTTAAAGTAACAACATCACCTGCTTTTTTACCAATAAATTGATTTGCAGTTGCTTTGTCTTTAAAAATGTCTAATGCTATTGTTGTAGTATTATTGATGCCTTTCTCCATATTGAAAAAAGTTCCTGTGATATCATGGTTTTCAGCTACAAATTCTTGAGGAACTGGGGTGCCAAATTGCTTTTGAATGCGCGTCAATTGACCATCAATCATTTTGTCATCGGCAGTAACTATATATTTAATAATGTTGTTTTTAGCTTCTAAATCCAATTCAAAGTGAGGGGCTAAACCAATTTCAAATTGGAAAGTCAACTCATCAAGATCCCAATTAAAAATTTCTTTCTCGATAGCAAGCGGCGTTCCAAGTAAATTGAATCTTTCGGAAGCAACAAATCGTTCAAGAGCCAAATCCACTACTTTTTTTACTTCTTCTTGCTTGATGGCTTTTCCGTATTGTTTTTCAACTAAGTCTTTAGGTACGGCGCCTTTACGGAAACCTTTTACGGTTGCCAATGGCATTTTTTCATTGATTCTTTTGGCTACTTGACCTTTGTAATCGCTTTGAAAAACGCTTATTTCAATAATTTCGGTAACCTCATTTATTACTATTCTTCTAATGTCCATTGTTCTGATTTTTATATACTAAAATTGGGTTGCAAAAATATAAAATTTTAGCAACCCAAACAAGTTTTAATCCAATGTATTTATAGGATTACTATTTAAGCAATACAGCTTCTAAAATCAATAGATATAGTGCAATAATCCCTTTACTTTCTATTGTTACAATCCAAAAGCCGATTTTACTTTGTCAACAAAATCTAATTTTTCCCAAGTAAACAATTCAACAGTAACTGTTTTTTCGTTTCCACCCGGTGCTTTAAATGTTTTTGTAACGGTTTCAGGAGTTCTTCCCATGTGACCATACGCAGCAGTTTCGCTATAAATTGGATTTCTCAATTTTAAACGTTGTTCGATAAAATAAGGACGCATATCAAAAATAGCTTCTACTTTTTTGCTGATTTCACCGTCGGTCAAATTTACTTTAGATGTACCATACGTAACCACATTAATAGAGGTTGGTTTAGCTACACCAATCGCATACGAAACTTGTACTAAAATTTCATCACACAATCCAGCGGCAACCAAGTTTTTCGCAATATGACGCGTAGCATAAGCGGCACTTCTGTCCACTTTGCTTGGGTCTTTTCCAGAAAAAGCACCACCTCCGTGCGCTCCTTTTCCACCATAGGTATCCACAATGATTTTCCTTCCAGTCAATCCAGTGTCTCCGTGTGGCCCACCAATTACAAATTTCCCAGTAGGATTAATGTGATAGGTGATATTGTCGTTAAACAAATGAGCATATTGTGGATATTTTGCTTTAATTCTTGGGATAAGAATTCCAACTAAATCGGTTTTAATTTTAGCTAACATGCTAGCTTCTTCATCAAAATCGTCATGTTGTGTAGAGATTACAATAGCATCAATTCTTTGTGGCTTATTATCATCAGAATATTCTAAAGTAACCTGAGATTTGGCATCCGGACGAAGGTATTTAATTTCGTAATCTTCTCTTCTTAGATTTGCCAATTCAATTAATAAGGCATGAGACAAATCCAACGCCAATGGCATATAATTTTCGGTTTCATTAGTAGCATAACCAAACATCATTCCTTGGTCACCAGCACCTTGCTCTTCTTTGTTCGCTCTGTCAACTCCTTGATTGATGTCTGTAGATTGCTCATGAATAGCAGAAAGAATACCACAAGAATTGGCTTCAAACATATATTCACTTTTAGTGTAACCAATTTTTTTGATTACATCTCTTGCAATTTGTTGCACATCAAGATAGGTATTTGATTTTACTTCTCCAGCCAAAATCACTTGCCCTGTAGTTACCAAAGTTTCGCACGCCACTTTCGATTCAGGATCAAAAGCCAAAAAGTTGTCAATCAAAGCATCCGAAATTTGATCGGCAATTTTGTCTGGATGACCTTCGCTCACAGACTCTGACGTAAATAAATAAGCCATAATATAATTTGTTTTAAAATTAATTTTTGTGAAGAAAGATAGAAAAGTGCAACGGAAATACTAAAGTAGAGTTTCTGCTTTAGCATTTTTTTTATTCTGAACTCATTTCAACATCTTAAAAAAGATTCAAGTTCGAATAAGAGGTTGCAATCAGTTCAAATTTTTCCTCTTTATTAGGTTGCAAATGTAGGAAATGAATTTGAATTGCAAATTAAACTTCACATTTTTTTAATTACTATTACGTTGTCGTTTTTATTTTTTCAGAAACAGTTGCAAATTAAATTCCCACGACGTTACTTTGCACCGTTCATAAACATATTGACTGTTATCACGAAAGCCCGAGGGATTAGACCCAACGAAAGCTTAGCAACCCTTTATCTATAAAGAAGGTGCTACATTCTATCCCATTTATGGGAACAGATAACCACGAGAATTCCCTCTCCCTTTCCTATAACATTTTGTATCGATAAGAACTAATTTCTGATTATTCAGGAGCTATTTCCTGCTGTACACTGTATCTTTTCCTTGCTAAAGAAGCAAGAAAAAGGATGCCGTTTCCATCAGGGCTAGGGCATTCGTGTCCAAATCAACAGTATATTAAAAATTAAACTTTGCGGTTAAGAAATAAATTATGTCAAAAATTCAAGAAGCTATAAAAGAAAGAATCCTTGTGCTCGATGGCGCTATGGGAACCATGTTGCAACGCAATAATTTCTCCGAAGAAGATTTTCGTGGCGAACGATTCGCAGCTTTTCCTCATCCGTTAAAAGGCAATAACGATTTGCTTTCCATCACACAACCCGAAGCAGTGAAACAAGTGCATCGTTTGTATTTTCAAGCAGGTGCCGATATTGTAGAAACCAATACTTTTTCAGGAACCACCATCGGAATGGCCGATTATCACTTGGAAGATTTAGTTTACGAACTCAATTATCAATCTGCCAAAATTGCTCGTGAAGTAGCCGATGAATTCACCGACCGACCCCGTTTTGTAGCGGGTTCAATTGGTCCAACCAACAGAACAGCATCCATGTCACCCGATGTAAACGACCCTGGATATCGTGCCGTCACTTTTGATGATTTACGAATTGCCTACAAACAACAAGTAGAAGCGCTTATTGACGGAGGTTGCGATGTTTTATTGGTAGAAACTATTTTCGATACATTAAACGCCAAGGCAGCACTTTTCGCCATTGAAGAAGTAAAAGAAGAACGTAACATCGATATTCCCGTAATGGTTTCAGGAACCATTACCGACGCTTCAGGAAGAACGCTATCGGGTCAAACCGTGGAGGCCTTTTTAATATCCATTTCACACATTCCATTATTAAGTATCGGATTCAATTGTGCTTTGGGAGCCGACCAGTTGAAACCGTATCTAAAACGTTTGGCAATGAATACGCAATTGAATATTTCGGCACATCCAAACGCAGGTTTGCCCAACGCTTTCGGGCAATATGACCAAACCCCTTTGGAAATGCAAGCGTTAATCAGAGACTATCTAAAAGATAATTTAGTTAACATAATAGGTGGTTGTTGCGGTACAACACCCGAACATATTAAGGCAATCGCCGATGTAGCGAAGGAGTTTCAACCGAGAGGTTGGGGGGTGATGTTATAAATAATCTAATTTAATTATGAAAATTTAGCAAACCTGACTATCCTTTGTATTTGATAAAAATAACTTATAATCCATATAATTATGAATGAAATAGTAAATGAAGAAAAATTTTGGAAATTTATGAATATAAATGGACCGAAAGCTACGAACTCAAAAAAAAATTATATTTCTTGGTTGAGATATATTTCAATACGATACAATATTGTTAATGATCAATTAACTAAGGAAAAAATAGACAGAGTTACTGTAAATCTACAAAATACATTAGAAGAAAGGGATATTTATAAAACAGAAAAAGACATTTCTAATATAAAATCAGCTTTGAATAAGTATTTGAAATTTATATTAGAATTCGATAATGCTAATTTATAATACTTTATCTAAAAGAATTTAAGTAAATTTTAGTTAAAAACTTTGTGTGTCCCGACACTAGTATGTTAAAAGTAAGTATGTCGCTGACACAAGCCCCGCACACAGCGAGAAGCCTCCAAGAAGTTCTTGGTGATAGAAAGGGAAAATAAAGTACAAATATAGGCTTGTGAAAGCAGCGTTGAAATAAAATTATGTCAAGAACAAACAAAATAAACTTACAGCTTTCAGGTTTAGAACCGCTTTTCGTTGATGAAAATTCAATTTTCGTAAACGTTGGGGAGCGCACCAATGTAACGGGTTCCCGTAAATTCCTTCGATTGATTAAAGAAGAAAAGTACGAAGAAGCACTTTCTGTTGCTAGAGAACAGGTAGATGGTGGCGCGCAAATCATCGATGTCAATATGGACGAAGGAATGTTGGATGGCGTGTATGCCATGACCAAATTTCTTAATTTAATTGCTGCCGAACCCGATATTGCTCGTGTTCCGGTTATGATTGATAGTTCCAAATGGGAAATCATCGAAGCGGGTTTGAAAGTGATTCAAGGAAAAGGGGTCGTAAATTCCATTTCGCTTAAAGAAGGAAAGGACGCCTTCAGCCATCATGCCAAGTTGATAAAAAGATATGGAGCAGCAGTAATCGTGATGGCTTTTGATGAAGACGGTCAAGCCGATACTTACGAAAGACGCATCGAAATCTGTAAAAGGAGTTATGATATTCTGGTTAATGAAGTACATTTTCCAGCCGAAGACATCATTTTCGACCCCAATATTTTCCCAGTTGCAACGGGAATGGATGAGCATAAATTGAATGCACTAGATTTTTTCAGAGCGACCAAATGGATTCGTGAAAACCTGCCCTATGCTGGAATTTCTGGTGGTGTGAGTAATGTTTCGTTTTCATTCCGAGGCAATGACAAAGTGCGTGAAGCGATGCATTCGGCGTTCTTGTATCATGCCATTAAAAACGGAATGACCATGGGAATTGTAAATCCAGAAATGTTGGAGATTTATGATGAAATTGACCCAATTCTTTTGGAACATGTTGAAGATGTTTTATTGAACAGAAGAGACGATGCCACCGAACGACTTTTGGATTTAGCCGAAAGTTTTAAAGGTGTCATTTCCCACCCTTCGGGGGGGATTAAGGGGGGGCTTGAATGGCGCAACGGTTCCGTTCAAGAACGATTGACACATTCGTTAGTAAAAGGAATAGATGAATTTATAGAAATAGATGTTGAAGAAGCTCGTATAACTTCTGAAAAAGCAATTGAAGTTATCGAAGTAAATTTAATGGCAGGAATGAATGTCGTTGGTGATTTATTTGGAAGTGGAAAAATGTTTTTGCCTCAAGTTGTGAAATCAGCTCGGGTTATGAAAAAAGCAGTGGCGTATCTTTTACCCTTCATTGAACTTGAAAAAGGAGACTCGACTTCGTCGAGTGCTGGAAAAATCCTGATGGC
This sequence comes from uncultured Bacteroidota bacterium, assembly GCA_903879875.1. Lineage (GTDB taxonomy): Bacteria > Bacteroidota > Bacteroidia > Flavobacteriales > Flavobacteriaceae > Flavobacterium. The sequence continues at coordinate 7,875 of CAIRNC010000260.1, read as the reverse complement.
TACCGTAAAAGGCGATGTACACGATATTGGCAAAAATATTGTGGCCGTAGTTTTGGGTTGTAATAACTTTGAAATTATCGATTTAGGAGTTATGGTGCCGCCAGAAAAAATCATTCAAGCGGCTGTGGAGCATAATGTAGATATTATTGGATTAAGCGGATTAATTACGCCTTCGCTTGACGAAATGGTTTATTTGGCTAAAGAATTAGATAAATTAAACATCAAAATCCCAATTATGATTGGTGGTGCGACGACTTCTCGTGCGCATACAGCCGTGAAAATTGCTCCAGAATATAAGCAAACTGTGGTACATGTAAACGATGCTTCACGTGCCGTAACGGTAGCAAGTAATTTGTTGCAAGCAGAAACTAAAGAAGGCTATGCAAAAGCTATTAGAGAAGAATATGATAATTTGCGTGAAGGTTATTTGAACAGGAGTAGAGATAAAAATTATCTTTCCATCGAAGAAGCCCGTAAAAACAAATTGCAATTGGATTGGAACAATTTCAATCCAGTGAAACCCAATTTCATCGGAACCAAAACCATAGCAGTCGAACTTTCCGAATTGGTAGATTTTATTGATTGGACACCGTTTTTTCAATCGTGGGAATTGCATGGAAAATATCCAGCGATTTTAAAAGATGCCGTTGTTGGTGAACAAGCTACCCATTTGTTTGAAGATGCTCAAAAAATGTTAAGCCAAATCGTTTCTGAAAAATGGTTGACTGCCAAAGGAATTTTAGGAATTTTCCCTGCAAATACAATTAATGATGACGATATTTCTGTCCTCCCGAGCGCAGTCGAGGGACAACCAACCGACAACCAACAACCGACAACTTTCTTAACCTTAAGACAACAATCTCAAAAAACCGCTGGAGCACTCAACATCGCTTTAGCTGATTTTATTGCGCCAAAAGATTCAGGAAAACAAGATTATATCGGCTGTTTTTGTGTGACCACTGGTTTTGGGGTTGACGAAAAAGCATCGGAATTCGAAAAACAATTGGACGATTACAATTCTATTTTAGTGAAAGCTTTAGGCGATAGATTAGCCGAAGCCTTTGCCGAATATTTACATTTAAAAGTGCGCAAAGAAATTTGGGGCTATGCCTCTGATGAACATTTGTCTAATCAAGATTTGATTAATGAAGAATACAAAGGAATTCGCCCAGCGCCAGGTTATCCGGCTTGTCCCGACCATTTGGAAAAACCAACGATTTGGAAATTACTAAATGTAGAACAAGAAATAGGAGTGAAGCTCACCGAAAGTATGGCGATGTGGCCCGCGTCTTCGGTTTCGGGCTATTATTTTGCGAATCCCGAAAGTAAGTATTTTGGATTAGGAAAAATAAAAGAAGATCAAGTAATAGATTATGCCAAACGTAGAGGAATTGCAACTGAAATGGCAACAAAATGGTTAGCACCAAATATAGCAGATTAAAAACAGTTGTCAGTTCTCAGTTGTCAGTTTTCAGTTATTTTGGAAACAGATAACAGATAACGGACAACAGACAACTAAAAATTATGAAAGTAACCCAACACATAGAAAATGCCAAAGGAGAGACCTTATTCTCTTTTGAAATTATTCCGCCTCAAAAAGGGAAAAGCATACAAGAATTGTATCACAATATTGATCCATTAATGGAATTCAAACCGCCTTTTATAGATGTAACTACTTCTAGAGAGGAGTATATTTATATTGATAAAGGCAACGGATTATTGGACAAAAAATTAACCCGAATGCGTCCTGGTACGCTCGGAATTTGTGCAGCCATTCAGCATAAATACAATGTAGATACCATTCCTCATATTTTGTGCGGTGGTTTTACCAAAGAAGAAACGGAGTATCTGCTCGTGGATTGTCATTATTTAGCCATTGATAATGTAATGGCACTTCGTGGTGATGCGATGAAAGACGAACAATATTTTGTGCCAAAAGAAGGCGGAAATCAATATGCGATTCATTTGGTCAAACAAATCAAGCAGTTGAATGGCGGCAAATATTTGCACGATGTTATGGATGTAGATAATAGAGCCGATTTTTGTATTGGAATTGCGGGTTATCCTGAAAAACATTTGGAGTCCCCTTCCTTGCTTTCGGATTTGAAGCGGTTGAAAGCAAAGGTCGATGCGGGAGCCGATTATATTGTTACACAAATGTTTTTTGACAATGCTAAATATTTTGAATTTGTAGAAAAAGCACGCGCTATCGGGATTACAATTCCTATAATACCAGGGATTAAACCACTATCTGTAAACAGGCATTTGCAAATTCTTCCACAAATTTTCAGAATCGATTTGCCCGAAGATTTAATTAATGCGGTAGAAAAATGCACCTCCAATTCGGATATTAAACAAGTGGGGATTGAATGGGCTATTCAGCAATCTTTAGAACTAAAAAAAGCGGGAGTACCCGTTTTGCACTATTATTCCATGGGCAAGTCGGATAATATAAAAGCCATTGCTTCGGCTGTTTTTTAGTAAAAAAAATCCTAACAAGTTTTGAGCCTGTTAGGATATTTTCATTGCTTTTCGGAAGTATTATTTCCAACCGCCACCAAGGTTTCTGTAGATATTCACTGTAGCGTTAAGTTGTTGTTTTTTGGTTTCTACCAATTCTAATTTGGTTTCTAAAGCATCCCTTTGGGTCATTAAAACTTCAAAATAGTCAATTCTTGCGGATTTGAATAAATCATTAGAAAACTCAATGGCTTTTTTAAGCGCATCTACTTGTTGCGATTTTAAGTTGTAGCCTTTTTCTAAATTGCTAATCATTGATAATTGATTGGAAACCTCTAAATAGGCATTTAAAATAGTACGATCGTAGTTGTACAAAGCTTGAATTTGTCTGGCATTTGCATTCAGAAATTCGGCTTTTATTGCGTTTCGGTTAATTAGCGGTCCAGCAATATCACCCGCTAAAGAATAGAGCAATGATTCCGGAAACATATTGAGATACGAAGGCTTAAAGGCATTTAAACCCACACTAGCCGATATGCCAAGTGACGGATAAAACTCAGCTCGGGCTACTTTAATGTCAATTTTTGCAGCGGCTAAATCCAATTCGACCTGCTTGATATCCGGACGATTGGCTAATAATTGCGACGGAATTCCCGAAAGAATTGTTGTAGGAAGCAGGCTTAAAAAATCACTTTTATCCCGTTTTATTTCTTGCGGATAGCGCCCTAACAAATAGTTGATTCGATTTTCGGTTTCTTTGATATTTTGCAGAATGTCAAATTCTCTATGTTGTGATGATAAAACTTCGGCAGTAAATTTTTGAACTGCAAGTTCGGTTGCTTTAGCGGCTTCTTTCTGAATTTTTACAATTTCTAAAGCGTTTTTTTGCAACTGAATATTTTGTTTTAAAATGATCAACTGATTGTCTAGAGAAAGTAATTCATAATAGGAATTGGCAACTTCTGCCACTAGGTTTGTAACTACAAAATTTTTGCCTTCAATGGTTGCCAAGTAACGACTTACGGCAGCTTTTTTAGCATTGTGTAATTTTTTCCAAATATCCACTTCCCAGTTGGCATAAGCGGCAATTTTGTAATCCATTAATGGATCCGGGAATTCTTGTCCGGGAGAGATTTCAGTATTGGCATCACCAGCACCTTGACTGGTGTAGCGACCTACTTTTTCTACTCCAGCCCCAGCTCCAACACCAACAGTTGGAAGCAATCTTCCTTTTCTGAGTCGAATATCGTTTTTAGCAATTTCGATTTCTTGTAAAGTAATCATCAATTCTTGATTGTTCTTTAACGCCGTATCAATCAAGTCAACTAGCGTTTTATCTTTAAAGAAATTCTTCCAAGGAATTGCCCCAATATTGTTGGTGTCCTTGCTGTTTTCGAAGGATTCGGGTACTGGTTTTTTGTCTGCTAGAGTGGCAATTGCAGGCACTTTACAACTGGCAACAATAAGGCAGATGCTTAATGTTATAACTATTTTATTACTAATTTTCATAATCAATTTCTTCAGATAATGGACCTTCTTTCTCGTTTTTAATAAGTTTGTGTTTACTAGCTATTGTACCAAAAATGAAATACAATCCAGGGATGAGCAACACACCAATAATGGTTCCTAAAAGCATACCGCCAAGGGCAGCAGTACCAATAGTACGATTTCCAATTTTACCCGGTCCCGTTGCAAAAACCAATGGAATTAATCCCGCTGTAAAAGCAAATGAGGTCATTAAAATCGGTCTAAACCTAATTTTTGCGCCTTCCATTGCGGCATGAAGCACCGACATTCCTTCTTCGTGTTTTTGTACCGCAAATTCAACGATCAAAACCGCATTTTTACCTAACAAACCAATCAGCATGATAAATGCTACTTGTGCATATATATTGTTTTCTAAACCGGTTAAGGAAAGTAACAAAAACGACCCAAATATTCCCGCTGGTAACGATAGAATAACGGCAAATGGTAAAACGAAACTTTCGTATTGTGCAGCTAATACTAGATATACAAACAACAAACAAATGATAAAAATCCAAATTGCTTCATTTCCTCGAGCTACCTCATCTTTGGAAATTCCCGCCCAATCGATATCATATCCTCTCGGCAATGTTTTTTTGGCCACTTCTTGAATCGCTTTAATGGATTCGCCGCTACTATATCCAGGAGCAGATTGTCCACTGATTTCAGAAGCATTGTACATGTTATGTCTGGTAATTTCTGACAAACCATATACTTTTTCCATGTGCATGAATGCCGAAAACGGTACCATTTCGTCACGATTGTTTTTTACATACAATTTCAAAACATCTTCGGGCAAGGCTCTGTATTCTGGACCTGCTTGTACAATAACTTTGTATTGACGGTCGTATTTAATGAAACTAATTTCGTAATTACTACCTAATAAAGTTGAAAGGGTATTGGTGGCATTTTCTATAGTTACCCCTTTTTGTTGTGCTAAATCATTGTCGATTCGCATCATAAATTGAGGAAAACTCGCGCTATAAAACGTAAAAACCGAAGCTAATTCAGGACGTTTGTTTAATTCTTTTACAAAATCAACACTTACTTCCTCCATTTTTTTATAATTGCCAGAGCCCGCTTTGTCTAGCAAACGACATTCAAAACCACCTGCTGCACCATAACCAGGAACGGCTGGCGGTTGAAAAAACTCAAGTGTTGCTCCTGTAATGTTTTTTGATTTCTCTTCTAACTCTTTCATGATTTCGTTAGCAGATTCTTTACGGTCTGCCCAATCTTTTAAATTAACAAGACATGTTCCTGAATTGGCACCCGTTCCTTCAGTAAGCATTTCAAATCCTGCTAACGATGAAACAGATTTTACTCCATCAATTCCTTCAGCCACTTTTTGCAGTTTGGTAGCAATTTCGTTAGTACGTTCTAATGTAGAACCAGGAGGTGTTTGTATAATAGCATAAAACATGCCTTGGTCTTCATTTGGAATAAATCCAGTAGGAAGAGAATTGTTTATGAAAAATATTCCAGTACAAAAAGCAATAAACAGTCCAAAAGTTACGCTTCTTTTATTGACAATTTTGCCAAGTATATTTTGATATTTCCCAGTTAAACTATTAAATTTATGATTAAAGCCATCTAAAAAAACGTTCAGCGGAGTTTTTTTTCTAGCTACTCCATGATTGTTTTTCAGCATCATGGCACAAAGGGCAGGAGTAAGTGTCAAAGCAACTACACCAGAAAGGATAATAGCGGTTGCCATTGTGATGGAAAACTGACGGTAAAAAATACCAACAGGTCCCGACATAAATGCCAACGGAATAAATACAGCCGCCATTAAGAAGGTAATGGCAATAATAGCGCCACTGATTTCACCCATTGCTTTACGGGTAGCTTTCATAGGCTTGAGATGTTCTTCTTCCATCTTGGCGTGAACGGCTTCGATGACGACAATGGCATCATCAACCACAACTCCAATAGCCAAAACCAAAGCAAATAATGTTACAATATTTATGGTAATACCAAATATTTGCATGAAAGCAAATGTTCCAATTAAAGAAACAGGTACAGCAATTGCTGGAATAACAGTAGATCGCCAATCGCCAAGAAATAAGAAAACCACCAATCCAACAAGAATAAAGGCTTCAACAAGCGTGTGAATTACTTTTTCTATCGAAGCATCTAGGAATTTGGAAGCGTCATAACTAATTTCATATTCAACACCTTTTGGGAACGATGCTTTTAATTCAATTAATTTTGCTTTTATATCTTTAATGACTTGGCTGGCATTACTACCATAGGATTGTTTTATGGCTATTGCAGCAGAAGGTCTTCCATTCAAGGTGGAATAGATATCATACATCGAACAGCCAAACTCAACTTTAGCAATATCTTTTAGTCGAAGAATTTCACCGCTAGTGTTGGCTCTAATGACTATATTTTCATATTGCTCATTGGTAGTAAAACGCCCTGGATATTTCAAAACATATTCGAAAGATTGGGGTACTTTTCCAGAGCTTTCACCCGTTTTACCTGGTGAAGCTTCTAAACTTTGTTGCGACAAGGCTTCCATTACTTCATCGGCAGAAACTTTGTACGCCAACATTCTATCCGGCTTTAACCAAATACGCATGGCATATTCTCGATTACCAATAATATCAGCATCACCAACGCCATTAACCCGTTTCAAATCAGAAAGCATATTAATATCAGTAAAGTTATATAAGAACTTTTGATCCATTGTAGGGTCTTTACTGAATACATTGATATACATCAAATTACTTGATTCTTCACGAGTAATTTTAACACCCTCACGCACTACAAGTGGTGGTAATTTATTGATAACCGACGCCACTCTATTTTGCACATTAATTGCCGCTTGATTTGGGTCTGTGCCTAAATTAAATATAATTTGTATGGCTGCTTCCCCATCATTTCCGGCATCAGAAGCAATATATTTCATTCCGGGAACACCATTGATGGCTCTTTCTAGCGGAATTACAACTGCTTTTGTAAGTAACTCGTTGTTTGCTCCAGGATAATCAGCGGTAACATTTACTTTTGGAGGCGAAATGGAAGGCAATTGTGTTACAGGCAAACTGGTCATTGCCAATACACCAAGCAAAACAATCATCAGCGAAATCACTATGGATAACACTGGTCTTTGTATGAATTTACTAAACATTTTTTATTTTTTGATGATTAAATTTAGTTTGCTTTTAGTTTCAAATTAGCCAAAACATCAGTAGGTTTTAGGTAATCGTATTTGATTTTATCATCGTCTTTTGCTTTCTGAACACCTTCTAGCAAGAATTTGTCCGTTGCAGTAATGCCACTTTTCACAATATATAAATCAGGCAATTCACCAATAACTATAATTTCTCTAGATTTTATAACATTGTTCGCATCGACTACAAAAACATATTTTTTGTCCTGAATTTCATAAGTTGCTTTTTGAGGAATTACTAGTGCATTTTTGATTGGAACAGTCATTAAAACTTTTCCTGTTTCGCCATTTTTCAACAATTTATCGGGATTTGGGAAACTCGCTCTAAAGGCAACATTACCTGTTTCGCTATCAAATTCGCTTTCAATAACTTCTACTTTCCCTCTGGAATTTAAGGGTTGCCCATTGGCTAAAAGCATGCCTACATTGCTATTGGCGCGTCCTTTAATGTTACTTTGATATTCTAAATACTCCGGTTCAGAAACATTAAAATAAGCAAATATTTTGCTATTGTCAGAAAGACTGGTTAGTAATTCGCCTTCATCGATAAGACTTCCAATTTTTTTAGGGATTCTGTCGATGGTTCCTGCAAAAGGTGCTCTTATTTCTGTGAACGAAAGATGCAGTTTTGCCATGGCTACTTCAGCATTGGCTTGTTCTAGCTTGGCTTGTGCCATAGCTTGTTCGTTTTTTGAAACTACATTTTTAGC
>CAIRNC010000259.1 GCA_903879875.1 uncultured Bacteroidota bacterium | reverse complement strand
TGAAGAAGTTGTCCAAAGCAGTTTTAGCTTTTTCATTGTATAAAAATGCTCCAGCCCATCCTTTAGCAGAACCCAAAACATCTGAATTGGAGAATCCTCCAACGGCTCCAATGAACTGAATATCTTCCAAGTTTTCACGTCCTTCAATCAAGTCGGTCATGTGCACGTCTTTTACATCAAAACCTGCCAAGCACATCGCATTTGCCATTTCACGTTCCGAATTGCTTCCTTTTTCACGAATGATAGCTGCTTTTGGTCTTGGTTTTGTATTGTCGATAACTGGTGCTTTTCCAGTAAAATGAGCAGGAAAAGTATAATTTAACGCTTGGTTTTTGTAGTTTTCATAACGAGCTTGTGCCGTTCCGTTTTTGGCTTGTTTTTGATCCAACAAGAAAGAGGTTTTAAACCAAATATCTCTGTATTTGGCAATGTCTAATTGACAAGGCCCAAAGTCTAAAATTCCATTGGTAGTTGCTGTTCCTAATTTGTAGAAAGAAACGCCTTTATTATTCAATACATTTTCTACTGCAGTATCGACTTTGGCTTGGAAAACTACAGCAATGTTTTCAGAGAATAAATATTTGATGATGTCTTTTTCTTCAAAAATAGAGAAATCAATTTTAGCACCCAAATTCACATCAGCAAAACACATTTCCAATAAAGTAGTAATCAAACCACCACTTCCAATATCGTGACCGGCCAAAATTTGATTGTCCAAAATCAATTCTTGTAAAGTATTAAATGCATTTTTAAAGAAAGTAGCATCCTTAATAGTTGGTGCTTCGTTTCCAATGGAATTTAAGGTTTGTGCCAATGAAGAACCTCCCAATTTGAATTCGTCTTGGGACAAATTGATATAGTAAATTGAACCACCGTCTTTTTGCAAAACTGGCTCTACCACTTTTCGAATGTCAGTACAGTTTCCTCCAGCCGAAATAATTACCGTTCCCGGCGCAATTACTTCGTCATTTGGATATTTTTGTTTCATCGAAAGTGAATCTTTTCCGGTTGGAATGTTGATTCCCAATTCAATTGCAAAATCAGAACAAGCTTCAACAGCAGCGTACAAACGAGCATCTTCGCCTTCGTTTTTACAAGCCCACATCCAATTGGCCGACAATGAAATCCCTTTTAAACCGTCTTTAATTGGAGCCCAAACGATATTCGATAAAGCTTCAGCAATAGCGGTTCTTGTACCTGCAACAGGGTCAATTAAAGAGGCAATAGGAGAGTGCCCAATGGAAGTAGCAATTCCTTCTTTTCCTAAATAGTCCAAGGCAACCACACCGCAATTGTTCAAAGGCAATTGTAAGGGTCCAGTACATTGTTGTTTGGCCACTTTTCCACCAACACAACGATCGACTTTGTTGGTCAACCAGTCTTTACAAGCAACCGCTTCCAATTGCAAAACTTGTTCTAAATAGGTAGCAATATTTTTCACGTCATATTCTAAAGCTGGATAATTGTAATGGATAGTTTTGTCCGTCACTGCGGTTTTTGGCGAACTTCCGAAGAAATCTTCCAAGGCATAATCCATAGGTTTTAAACCTGTAGTTTTAGACTCAAAAGTAAAACGGTGATCCGCTGTAACGTCACCCACTTGGTACATTGGAGAACGTTCCCGATCTGCAATTTTTTGAAGTAAATCGATGTCTTTTTTACCGATAACCAATCCCATTCTTTCTTGAGATTCGTTACCAATTATTTCTTTTGCAGAAAGCGTTGGGTCTCCAACAGGTAATTTATCTAAATCAATCAAACCTCCTGTTTCTTCAACTAATTCCGAAAGACAGTTCAAGTGTCCGCCGGCTCCGTGATCGTGAATGGAAACAATAGGATTATGGTCGCTTTCCACCAAACCACGAATGGCATTGGCAGCACGTTTTTGCATTTCAGGATTCGAACGCTGTACCGCATTCAGCTCAATTCCAGAACTCATCGCTCCAGTATCGGCAGAGGAAACTGCAGCGCCACCCATTCCGATTCTATAATTTTCGCCACCTAGAATAACTATTTTATCGCCTTCTTGTGGTTTGTGTTTGATAGCTTGATCCAGTTTTCCGTAACCAATTCCGCCCGCTTGCATGATTACTTTGTCGTAACCTAACTTGCGGTTGTTTTCCTCGTGTTCGAAAGTCAAAACCGATCCGGTAATTAATGGTTGTCCAAATTTATTTCCAAAATCAGACGCTCCGTTAGATGCTTTAATTAAAATATCCATTGGCGTTTGATACAACCATTTTCTTTCGGCTACTGCATCTTCCCAAGGTCTATTTTCTTCTAAACGAGAATAGGAAGTCATGTAAACTGCTGTTCCCGCCATTGGTAAAGAACCTTGTCCTCCTGCTAAACGATCCCGAATTTCTCCTCCCGATCCTGTTGCAGCACCATTGAAAGGTTCTACAGTGGTTGGGAAATTATGCGTTTCTGCTTTTAAAGAGATAACCGAATCAAATTCTTT
>CAIRNC010000258.1 GCA_903879875.1 uncultured Bacteroidota bacterium | reverse complement strand
TATAAATAAAGACCTCGTTTTGGGTGGCGTATCATTGGTCTTTTGGACTTTAACACTCCAAACCACCTTAAAATATGTCTTAATTACATTAAGTGCGGACAATCATGGTGAAGGCGGAATTTTTGCTTTATACGCTTTAGTCAAAAAAACAAAAATAAAATGGCTGATTGTACCCGCAATTATTGGAGGTAGCGCCTTGCTTGCCGATGGTATTATCACCCCGCCTATTTCTGTATCATCAGCAGTAGAAGGGATAAAAACTTTTTATCCAAACCTAAATACGGTTCCCATTGTAATTGGTATTTTATTTGTACTTTTTACCATTCAACAATTTGGCACCAAACTAGTTGGTAAGTTTTTTGCTCCAGTAATGTTAGTTTGGTTCTCTATGATTGGTATTTTAGGTGCTATTCAAATTTTTGGAAACTTCGAGGTGCTTAAAGCCATCAATCCTTATTATGCTTACCACTTATTAATGGCAGATGACGGTATAAATCCAGAAGGGTTCTTCGTATTAGGATTTGTATTTTTATGTACCACCGGAGCCGAAGCATTATATTCCGACATGGGACACTGTGGCAAGAAAAACATCAGAATCAGTTGGATTTTTGTAAAAATAATGCTCTTACTCAATTATTTTGGTCAAGCCGCTTATTTGATTCAGCACGAAGGAAAAACATTAACGCAATTAAATGCTTCAAATCCAAATCCTTTTTATTTATCCATGCCCGATTGGTTTCAACCTTTTGGAATTGTAATAGCCACATTAGCTGCTGTTATTGCATCTCAAGCCTTAATTAGTGGTTCATTTACCTTAATTAATGAAGCCATGCGATTGAATTTTTGGCCGAAAGTTAGAATCAAATATCCAACGGAATTAAAAGGTCAAATGTATATTCCTTCCATCAATTGGTTGTTGTTTTTTGGTTGTGTAGGAATCGTTTTGCACTTTGAAGAGTCCAGTAATATGGAACATGCGTATGGTTTAGCCATTATTTTATGCATGATAATGACTACTGTTTTACTTAATTTCTATTTGATTATGAAACGAGTAAAATGGTATTTATACATTCCATTAATTGGAATTTATTTAATGATTGAATTTAGCTTCTTGGCTGCTAACATAACTAAATTTGCCGATGGAGGTTATGTAACGCTTTTAATTGCAATGGTTTTGATTACTATTATGTCAACTTGGCATTTTGCTAAAAAAATCAGTAAAAATTATACCAAGTTTGTAAAAATTGATGATTACAAAAAAGTATTAGCCGAATTAAGTGTCGATTTATCAATACCAAAATATGCTACTCACCTAATATACATGACCAATTCTGGAAAAACATCTGAAATTGAAGAAAAAGTGATGTATTCTATTTTACAGAAAAGACCCAAAAGAGCGGATATTTATTGGTTTGTACACGTAAATATTTTGAGTGAACCTTTTAAAACAGAATATAAAGTTACCGAAATCACTAAAGACGATTTGTATCGTGTTGATTTTAATTTAGGTTTTAGAGAGCCTACAAAAATTAACTTAATGTTCAAAGAAGTTTTAAAAGACATGGTGAGCAAAGGAGAAGTAGATATTACCAGTCGCTATGAATCGTTAAGCAAAAACAATATTCTTGGCGATTTCAAATTTGTTTTGTCTGAAAAATATTTATCCAATGATAGCGATTTGACTTTCTTTGAAAAAATTGTAATGAATACTTATTTCTTTATCAAAAAAATAAGTTTATCGGAAGAAAGTGCTTTTGGATTGGATAGCAGTTCTGTGAAAATTGAAAAATTCCCAATGGTACTGCATGCTCCAGAGAGTATTTGTTTGAAAAGAATATAATTATACTTCTAAAATAGAATTAAAAAAGCACTTTCGATTGATTGTGCTTTTTTTTTGTGATAAACTATTTTATAATATCGAAGTCTAAATTATTAAAATTGAAATTGTTGTAAATTCAAAATTACAACTTATGTTAAATAAATGATAATGCAATTTTGTTGGCATAACTATTGGACATTTATTAATAAATTAGTAATCACCTTTAAATTATTAAATCATGAAAGTTAAAATTATTACACTAGCACTGTTTGTAACACTGTTTGCAAATAATATGAATGCTCAACATGGAGCTACCGTCAATGCTTTAAACGCTGATATCAGCGACAATCTCGATTTAAGAGCTGTAGCTTCTATATTTGGAGAATCGACCAATTTAGATGATTTTGAAAACAGATTGAACAATCCAAAATTTCAAATTTCAAATTTAGATTTGAACAAAGACGGACAGGTAGATTATTTACGAGTAATTGAATCTGTTGAAGACAGAACGCATTTAATCATCATTCAATCCGTATTAAATAAAGATGTCTTTCAAGATATTGCTACGATAGAAGTTGAAAAAGACTTCAACAATAATGTACAGATTCAAGTGGTTGGAAATGCCTATATGTATGGACAGAATTATATTTATGAGCCTATTTACGTACATCATCCATTAATTTTTAGTCTTTTCTGGACAAATGCTTACAGACCTTATTATTCCCCTTGGTATTGGAATTATTATCCTGTGTATTATTCTCCGTGGAATCCGTATCCGATTTTTAGATACAGACGAAATGTAAAAGTGTACATCAATCATCAAAATCATTACAATTATGTAACCATCCGAAGAAGTGAACGTGCTGTAAATTTATATGGTACAAGACGTACTGATGGTTACGAAAGAATGTATCCTGAACGTTCGTTCAATCAGAGAAATACAACCAGTTCAAATCGTTATGAATTGGATCAAACTCGAAATAATACACCAAGAGGTGGACGAAATGAAAATCAGGGAAGGGATATTACATCGCCAACTCGAGCCAATACTCCTGGGAGAAACAACACGCCAACACGAACAAACGAAACGCCAAGAAATTCGCCAACAAGAAGCGAATCGCCAAAACCTATAAGAACGGAGCCAACTCGAACCAATGATACGCCAAGAAATACGCCAACAAGAAGTGAAACGCCAGCACCAGTAAGAACAGAACCAACACGTTCAAATGAATCACCAAGAAATACGCCAACAAGAAGCGAATCGCCAGCACCTGTAAGAACAGAACCTACACGTTCAAATGAAACGCCAAGGAGTACGCCGACAAGAAGTGAAGCGCCAAGAAGTACACCTACTCGAAGTGAAACACCTCGAAATGAAATTAGATCAAATAATTCCAATCAGAACAATGGTGGAAATACTAATTCCGCTCCAAGAGGAGGAAATAGAAGAGGATAATTTATAATTTTAATTTTCAAAATACCTGTTAAGCAATTGCTTTTCAGGTATTTTTTTTGAAATAAATGTTAATGTGAAAATAAAATTGGAAGATGCTATAAAAACGAATTATCTTTCGCATGGATTTTAAAACAATATGGATATAAAATGAGGGCTTTTTTAAAAATTATTAGATTCAAAAATATTTTATTGCTTGCTTTGATGCAAATCACTTTTCATTTTGGATTCTTAAAACTTCAAAACATAGCACTAGCTTTAAACGATTGGCAATTTATATTGTTAGTTTTTTCAACAATTTGTATAGCTGGTGCGGGCTATTTAATTAATAACGTTTTTGACCAAGAAACCGATCAAATAAATAAACCGAATGATGTTGTTGTTGGAAAGAACATGTCTGAAACAACAGCTTATAATTTGTACATTATCTTAAATGTGCTAGGTGTTGGGACTGGTTTTTATTTGTCGAATAGCATCGGAAAACCAAGTTTTGCAGCCCTTTTTATAGTAATTGCCGCCACACTCTATTTGTATGCCTCGAGCTTAAAACAAAGTTTATTAGTTGGAAATATACTCATCGCATTACTTGCAGCAATAAGCGTAATTATTGTGGGACTTTTCGATTTATATCCAACAATTACTGTAGAGAATAAACCTGTAGTTGCCACTTATTTTGAAATTATTTTGGATTATGCCTTTTTTGCATTTCTAATCAATTTCATAAGGGAATTGGTGAAAGATTTAGAAGATGTTAAAGGGGATTATAATACTGGAATGGCTACATTACCCATTATTTTGGGCGTAAAAAGAACTTCAAAATTAGTTTTTGGGTTGAGTTTGATTCCTATAATTATTCTATTTTACTATATCAACAACTATTATTTTAATAACAAATTGTATTTTGCTACACTATATGCCTATATTTTAATTGTAGCTCCTCTACTCTATTTTTCAATCAAAATGTGGACTTCAAAATCACAAAAAGAATTTCATCATTTGAGTACTGTATTAAAAATAGTGCTGTTTTTTGGAATTTTATCCATTCTTGTTATCACGTTAAACATTAAATACAATGCTTAAAAATAAATTAAACGATTTTAAAATCATACTTGCTTCGGGTTCTCCAAGACGGCAGCAATTTTTCAAAGATTTGGATTTGGATTTTGAAATAAGGATAAAAGAAATAGAAGAAATATATCCAGACACACTAAAAGCAAGCGAAATCACAGACTACTTAGCGGATTTAAAAGCTAAAGCATTTGATAATGATTTAGAAGAAAATGCTATTTTAATTACAAGTGATACTATCGTTTGGCATAATAACAAAGCGTTAGGAAAGCCCAAAAATTATGATGATGCCTTTAAAATATTACAATCATTGTCCAATGCCACTCACGATGTAATTACCTCTGTTTGTTTTAAAACAACAAAGAAAACGACTGTTTTTAACGAAACAACAAAGGTGACTTTTAATGCATTGAGCGATGAAGCAATCGCTTATTATCTTGAAAATTATAAACCTTATGATAAAGCTGGAGCTTATGGCATTCAGGAATGGATTGGTTTTGTTGGAGTGTCAAAAATTGAAGGTTCTTACGCCAATGTTATGGGATTACCGGTGGATAAAGTCTATGCTTTTTTAAATAATTTCGAAAATTAAAAACTTGAAATTCAAACGTATAAATGCAATTATCTAAAACAAAAATAGTATTGTTTTTAATCCTGGTATTTTGTAGTTATCAGCCCTTGTTTTCACAAATAATAGTAGAGAAAGACACCTCAAAAGGGTATCGTGATATCGAGAACTATTCTAAAAAGAATAAGTTCATGAAAGAATTGTACAAACTCATTTTTGTTCCTGTGCAATCAAAATCAGAAGCAACTGTTCAGGTAGTAAAAAAGAAAAACTTTGAAAATTTTGAAAATAAAATTATTCGAAAAATTAATATTATTACGCTTGACCCCTTTGGATTTTCGGAAACTGACACTACAAAAACACCAACAAATTGGTTAGAAAAAAGTGGAAATAAAACACATGTTAAAACCAAACATTTTGTAATTCGTAATTTATTATTACTAAAAAAGAATGCCCCTTTAGATTCCTTATTAGTAAGAGAATCAGAACGTTTAATTCGAACACAACGCTTTATCAACAAAGTTGCAATTACAGCAGAATTTGCGACTACAAGTTCTGACTCTGTGGATGTATTTGTTCGCGTTTTAGATACTTGGAGCATTGTGCCACAAGGATCTGTTTCTAATTCTAGCTCGGCTTTTGAACTGAATGAGCGTAATTTTTTAGGATTTGGACATGAGTTTGATCATCGCATAACAACCCGATATTCAGATAATAAAAATGCTTATAACTTGCTTTATGTCAGCCCAAATATTCAAAATACCTATATAAAAACAACTTTAGGGTACAACTTGGATTTAAATGAAAATTATGTGAAATCCTTAAATATGGAGCGTACTTTTTATTCTACATACACAAAATGGGCTGGTGGAATCTATTTAGACCAGCAATTTAGACGTGATTCTATTGCAAATAGTGATTTGAAATTCATAAAACAAAATTTTAAATACAACTCACAAGATTTTTGGTTGGGTAGATCTTTTAAAATTCTAAATGCGAAAAGTACGCACTTCAAAACCACCAATTTAATCGTAGCAACTCGTTATTTAGATTTAAAATATACCGAAAACCCTACATCAGAATTTGATCCTGTACATTTTTATTCCAGTGAAAAGTTATATCTTACAGGAATTGGAGTGGCATCGCGTCAGTTTATTTTGGATAAATATATTTTTAAAAATGGAATTGTTGAAGACGTTCCTGTCGGCAAGACGTATGGAATAACTGCTGGATACCAACAAAAAAACAATCAAAACAATCTCTATTTAGGGGGTAGAGCTACTTTTGGAAATCTATTTAAATGGGGATTTTTGAGTACTAATTTAGAATGCGGTTCCTTTTTCAATAATGGAAAGGCGCAACAAACCTCCTATACATTTCAAACTAATTATTTTACAAAACTAATAAATATAGGGGATTGGAAATTTAGACAATTTTTTAAAGCGCAATTTATATACGGTTCCAACCGATTAGACAGCAATTTGGACCGACTCAATTTTAATGATACTAACGGAATTTCAGGATTTACAACTAATATCTTTGGAACAAAAAAATGCATCTTAACGTTACAAACTCAAACGTATTCACCATGGAATGTTGCAGGTTTCCGAGTGAATCCCTTTTTTAATTATACGCTTGGAATGCTTGGAAATGGTCAAAATGAGATTAATAATAATAAATCCTATTCCAAAATAAGTGTGGGAGTAATTATTAATAATGATTATTTAGTATTTGGCACTTTTCAATTTTCGCTTTCGTTTTATCCTTCTATCCCTTATCAAGGTGAAAACATATACAAAACCAACACCTTAGAATCATCGGATTTTGGTTTCCAATATTTTGATATTGAAAAACCAATTATTGTACAATACAGATAATTAAAGGGCTTTATAATATAAAATAGATAAAATCTGTTTTATATTATAAAGCCCTAAAGGATAAAAAATATAGTATTGCTGTTTTTAAATAAACAGTAAATCCTATTATGAAAACATATCTTTTACTTTTTCGAAGAAAGATTTGTCTGTTTTTTCAGGACTTGGAGCAAAATTATCATCAGAAAGGTTACTCTCAAAGAATTGTTTTTGCTCTTTCGTAAGCGTTTTAGGGGTCCAAACATTCACATGAACCAACAAATCGCCCGTTCCATAACTGTTTACACTCGGAATACCTTTACCTTTTAATCGTAATATTTTTCCGGACTGAATGCCTTCTTCCAATTTAATTCTTACCTTCCCGTTTACCGCATCAATATCTTTAGAGACACCTAGAACAGCTTCAGAAAAACTAATATATAAATCCAAATGTAGGTTTTCGCCTTCTCTTTTTAACGTTTCATGTTCAATTTCTTCAATTGCTACAATCAAATCACCCGGTATGCTGTTTCCTGGAGCGTCATTCCCTTTGTTGGCTACTTTCAATTGCATGCCATCAACTACACCTGCTGGAATTTTTATAGCAACCGTTTCATCTTCAAGCACCATTCCTTGCGCATCGGCATTGGACGGTTTTTTATCTAAAATTTGACCCGTACCGCCACAACTTGGGCAAGTTGACGCAGATTGCATTCTACCTAAAATGGTATTGGTAACACGCATTACTTGTCCTTGACCGTTACAAGTAGAGCACGTTTTATATGATACTCCTGCGGCTTGAACTTTACGTTTTACTTTCACTTTTTTCTCTACTCCATTGGCAATCTCTTCCAAAGTCAATTTGACTTTTATTCTAAGATTACTTCCTTTTACTCGACGTTGGCCTCCACCACCGCCAAATCCTCCTCCGAATCCTCCTCCGCCAAAAATGTCTCCAAATTGGCTAAAAATATCATCCATATTCATACCGCCTCCGTGGAATCCACCACCTCCGCCTCCACCGCCATCAAAGGCTTGATGTCCGTATTGGTCGTATTTGGCTTTCTTTTGTGGATCACTTAATATTTCATAAGCTTCGGCAGCTTTCTTGAAATTTTCTTCGGCAACAGCATCTCCTGGATTTTTATCTGGATGGAATTCAATCGCTTTTTTTCGATACGCTTTTTTAATTTCGGCAGCATCGGCATTTCTAGTGATGCCTAATATTTCGTAAAAATCATTTTTCATAGTACTTCCTTTTTCCTCTTTGGGAGGTCTGACTTTTAGTTACCTATTACTACTTTTGGAAAACGAATAATTTTATC
>CAIRNC010000257.1 GCA_903879875.1 uncultured Bacteroidota bacterium | reverse complement strand
TCGGTTAGCGTTGCCCCCAAACTGCCTCGCATATTGTTTAGCGCCACGTTTACAATTGTAGTATCTACAATTTCCAGCAAGGCACAAAGTACTGCCGTTATTGTAATAATAACCCTTGTAAAGCCGTATTCTACTAAACTATCTTCTGATTGAACCATATTTTTTAATTATGAATTTTTAATTATGAATTATAGTTACTAACAAATAATAAAATTACTTCGAAAGCGTTCTGACATGTTTACTATCTAAAACCTTTGAGGTTTGTCATAAAATGATTGAATTACAAAACGTTCCTTTGATAACCTTTAATCCAAATGCACGTCAACATCGACATTCATTCCCGAACGCAATTTTTTCATTTTCTCAACATCGTTTGAAGCATCTAAACTTATCTTAACAGGTATTCTCTGAATGGTTTTTACAAAATTTCCAGTAGCATTATCTGGTGGCAGCAATGAAAAACGAGAACCAGTAGCTGGCGAAAAAGAGGTAATTGTACCTTTAAATTCCGTATCAGGAAAAGCATCAACTTTAATTGTAACCTTTAATCCAAGGGTCATTTTGTTCAATTGCGTTTCTTTAAAATTAGCAATAACCCATGTTTCTTGGTTGTTAATGATATAAAACAAAGATTGTCCCGGTTGCACCAATTGCCCAGGTTGCATACCAATTTTAGAAATTTGTCCATCAATAGCAGCAGTAATAATGGTGTAGCTCAAGTTTAAATTAGCCGCATCCAACATAGCTTTAGCCCGTTGAATATTAGCAAGAGCCACTTCGGTTTGTTTGTTCGAAACATTCGATTTGGCTACAATAACCGATTTCTGAAAAGCACTTGCTTTTTGTTGTTGTTGCACAATTCGCAACTGACTTTCCGCTTCTTGTTTGGCTGCCAAAGCTTGTTCATATTGCTGTTTTGTAATCGAATGATTTTTGTATAAATTGTTGTAACGTTCATAATCATTGGAAGCGCGACCCAATTTAATTTTTGCGGTTTCAATATTTCCATCAGCCGATTGCACGTTAGCATCAGAAACAGAAATGTTTGCCATTGCACTTCCAATATCCGCTTTAGCTACTTGAAAACTGCTTTCTGCGGCGGCCAAAGCGGCTTTTGCATCGGCTATTTTTACTAAATAATCATTTTGATCAATAGTAAAAAGGGTGTCTCCTTTTTTTACAAAATCATTGTCTTTTACATAAACTTTTGTAATATAACCCACAACTCTAGGAATTATTGGATTCATGTTTTTTTCAATCTGTGCATCATCAGTACCTTCATGAGACAAGGAATGCAGGTATTTGTATGTGCCATAAGTGCCTCCAAAAAGGACAAGGACGATTAAAATAAGTATAAATTTTTTGTTTTTTGGTTTCTTTTCCATGATAAGGTTATATTAGTTTTTTGTAAGATTAAAAGATTGTATTAATTGTCCTGAAGCATTGAGTAATTCGTAATATTTAAGTGCAACATTAGCTTTGGCATACGCCAAATTGATTTTAGAACTGAGTTGCTCAACATCAGCATCCAGCAATTCTTTGGTTTCAGAAAGCCCATTGTCGTATTTGTCTTTTACAATTCTATAATTTTCCGTTGCTTGTACTACAGCTTCTTTATAGACTTTATCTTGTTTCAACGAAAGTTCATATTCTTCATTTGCTTTTAAAATTTCCATTTTGATAGCATCTGTAAGTATTTCTTTCTGTTGTTGCACTTCTAGCATTTTACTTTGAGCCATTTTTACTTCTTTTCCGTTTTTGAAAATACTACTTAAATTGTAGGAAACACCAATACCAAAATTCATCGCATTTTCAACTGTAACTACATTTTGCAAACTCAAAGCCGTGTAACCCGCTACTAAATTCAAAGAAGGATAATAACCACTTTTAGCTACTTTTACATAAGAGGCACTGGCTTTTTCTTGAAAATTAAGTGCTTGCAAATCTTTTCTATTGGCAATAGCTTCTTTTTCTGGTTGTATCGTATTCGAAAAAAGATTAGGGTCAATATTACTTGGATTAACTTCAATTTGGGTTTCAGGAGCTAATTTCAATAGCGTAATTAGATAGAAATTAATCAACTTTACATTTTTTTCAGCTTCGTCTAATGTCAATTGAATTTTAGCTACTTGTAACTGCGTTTTTAACAAATCATTTCTAGCAATTATACCATTTTGTTCGGCTGCAGTAAAATCAAAAATTCTTTGTTGGCCACTTTTTAGGCTTTCTTTTAAAAGTTCCACCGCTTTTTGAGCTTTATACAAATCGGCATAATGTTGAACAATTTGCATTGCTGTTTCTTCTTTAGTATAACTTGTTTTTGCCATTTCAGCTTGGTACAAACTTTCAGAAGCTTGAATACTATTTTGAATCTTAAAGCCTGAAAACAAAGGTAGAGTCAAATTAGCTTGACCAAGAATCAACTGATTCACTTGAGGCGAAGCACTAGAATTTCCATTGCTGGAGCTCGTTTTCAAATCAACAGCAGCATTTGTTAATCTTAGGTATTGCCCTGAAATTTTGAAATCGGGATATTGATTGTTTTTTACCGATTGCATTTCGAGATTTTTGGTAATGGCTTTGGTTCGTGACAAACTAACTTCACTGTTTTTTTCTAAAGCCATCACAACGGCATCGTGTAGCGACAAATTGGTTTTTTGTTGCGCTTGCAAGTTTGAAATTCCTAAAAGGAATGTTGCAAGGAGCAAAATCGGATTACTTTTCATTTATTAGCAGTGATTTAATGGTTTGTTGAATGTGTTTTGTCAATTCGTTTTTAATGTATTGATCGTATTTTTCGTCAGAATTCAGATTTAATATCTCTGCGAAATAAGGTTTATTAGTGTGAAAATTGAAATATGTTCCAAGAATAACTGGCGTAATTAATGGAATATTGACATCTTTTTTAAAAACATTTTGTGCTTGACCTTCTTCAATGATTTTTGTGAGTGAAACTAAATTTCCGTTTTTTACAGCGGTAAAGGAAGCCAAATCGATAGCTCTTTTTTTATATGAAATTTCAAAATGAAGAATTTGATACATGTGACGGTTGCTGTCAATTTTGTCAATATACAACTCTATAAATTTATCTATTTTTTCAAAAGAGGTGAGTTGCTCGTTAAAAATATTTTCGAGCTGAACTTTCAAATCATTAGTTCTAAACAAAATCAATCGCTCTAGTAATTTTTCTTTCGAACCAAAATAATAAGAGACCATCGCAATATTAATTTTTGCTTCTTTTGAGATATCTCGAATGGAGGTCCCGTCAAATCCTTTTTCTGCAAATAGCTTTTCAGCTACATGTAAAATCAGAATTTGTTTATCGTTACAATCAGACATTTCTTTAAAATTTAAATCGAATGCAAATTTAAACGTTTGTTTAAATTGAACATTTGTTTAATTTTATTTTAACTCTATTTTAACAATTAGAAAAAATGTAAATAAAGGAAATTTAAAGTAAAAAAAGTAGACT
>CAIRNC010000256.1 GCA_903879875.1 uncultured Bacteroidota bacterium | reverse complement strand
TTTTCTCTTTGTTGACTTCTAAAATTGTTTTAGCGTTATTTTCATCTACATTTAATCTAATTAATTCAAAATGAGTTGTATATAGTTTTATTTGTTCAAAGATTACATCTATTTTTTCAATTTCAATTTTGATGTTCTTATCTAAATTATATTTATTTATGATGAACTCTTTAAGTTCAGAATCTTTAATCAATGATAATAAATCATTTGAATAAATAGCATCTATAGATTTTGTATTTGCAATAGAATAATGTTTAGTACGGAAAAAGTCATAATTGCTCATATTGTAGTATTTAATATTATATAGAAAATATTTATGTGACCCTTCCGTTGTCAGGGAGACAAAGGATGTGGGTGTTTTTGTTTTATCTATGTTGTTATTGAAAAATAGTTTAGTTCCTTCATTTTGTTGAATATAAGCCGGGTACAAGATTGTCCGGATTTGGAGTCGTCCCAGTAGGATTGGTGCATGGTGATGTGTTTTAAGGTTAGGAAGCTGAAGAGGTTGTATTTTTCTCTTCGGGCGATTTCATAGTTGAGGTTTATTGGGACTTCTTTTCTACCCATGATGCCATATTGTGCTTCTTTTGCTTTGTTGTCTCTTCGGAAGTTGCTGGCGAAGGCATCCATAGTGGAATAGACGTTTATCCATTCTATTTTTTGGGACATTTTGTCTGTTCTGTCGGTGTAGAAGTTGGGATAGTAGTTGTCTATGAACTCATAAGGTGCTCCTACGGTTATGAGTAGTTTGATGTTGTTTAGTATGTTAGCACAAGGTTCGGTTCCTATTGGAAACAAAGCATCTAACGCTATGATGCTTCCGAAACTGTAAGTGTGTAAATGTATGATTGGGTTTTCTTCTTTTTCTACGATGTATTCTATTAATGCATCGAGATTGCCTTGTATGATTTGTGATTGCTCTCCGTATTGGATGTAGTTGTCTATGGTTGTGAATTCGGCAGCTACTTTTGTGAGTAAGGTGCTGGATTCGGGAATGAATATAATTGCTAAAGAAGTAATAGGGAGCGTTAATTGGCTAAAATCCCTCAAAAATCTCAACATATTTATTTGCCACTCAAATAAGTGTTCTTTTATAAAAGCTAAATTTTTGCCATCAATGAATCTTAATAATGATGGGAAAATTAACAACACTGCTAAAGACATGATTAAAAACAACAGGAACATATAGAAGGTTTGTCCTCCTTTGGTGTATGTTCTTTTTTTGAATAGGCTTGTTATTAGTCTTGGGAGTTTTCTTATTACCAATAGTAGTAATGCAAGGTTTTTAAATAAAAGGTTTTTGTTTTGAAACTTATGAATTAGGAGTTCGTTGTATTCGAAATCATAAAAGGTGTAGATTAGGGTGTCTTTAACTGATTTTAGTTGTTCTTTAGAATGTTGATGTATTCTTACGGCTAAACTATTTTGGGCGTCGTTGTAATAGATTTTTTCTACTTTGGTATAGTAGTTTATTCCTGTAGTGCTGTATTCTAATTCTTTGATATAGCGTGCCGCGTATTTCTCTACGGATTCTTTGTTGGCTGATTGCCCTAGTCCTGCTATGTAGATTCCAACTGGCATTGCTTTTGATTTTAATCTTTTGCAATTTTGGAATAGTTTTTCGAATTATTTTACGGTTTTTTAAGCTAATTTTTACGGTGTTTTTTTGAGCTTATTCATCTGTATCGTCCATTCGTTTGGTTAGTGTTTCTTTGAGGATGTTCAGGAATTTTGTTCGGTTGGATTTTCGGACTCTTATTTCGAGAAAGGTTCTGTGGTATTGTCCTAGATCAATTTTCATGGTGTTTTCGAAATATTCTACAATGTCTTTTAGGTCGGATGCACCATGGTTGAATACTCCTTCGGAGTGGAGTGCATAAATGAGTTCAATTAGCGCTACTTTGGAACTTGTCCAGATTTGTTGTGCTTTTGGGTTGAGCCTTACTTTTTCTTTTTTTGGTTTTTTTTCTAATTTGGTTAGTTCGTCTTCAAGATATACTTGTATTAAATCGTTTGCCAAAATTTGTGCTATTGTATTGTCATGTGATGTTGTGAAACGATGGTCGGCATCAAAATAATTGGTATCGATGTTTAGTTTTATGTCGTGGTTTCCTCTTAGGAAATATTTGTTGTCGAGATAAGTACTTTCTGTTCTATGGTATCTATAGAATTCTAAATTGTTATCAAAAAACGTTTTTAAGTTATTGAGTTCGTTGTTGAGGTATGCTCGGATTATTTTTTCTCCACCATGTGGTTTTTTGGTTTCTATTTTATAAATGGAGCTGTAATAAATTAATTTTGAGAGGATTTTGGGTTTTACTGTTTTGAAGAATTCGATTTCAACTTCTGGTGATTGAAAGGCTGTTTCTATTACTTTTGTTTTGATTTCACTCAAGGTATTTGAAATGTGCTCAATGGCTTCTTCTGATAGTTTTATTGGGTCGTCAATTTCTATTGACATGGAATTTAGCGCATTATCAAGTTCTGTGATTGCGGTTTTGTATTGGTTTAGCATCTTAAATGTGTTTTAAAATGCCAATAGTAGTTTGTTTTTTTTGAATTATTTTACGGTTTTTTTGGTAAATTTTTACGGTGTTTTGATACAGTATGTATTTAAGTCGTCTCCCGACCCCTCCGCGGGAGGGGAGTTAGGAGTGCGAACTATATTTAATTTTTAACCAACTTCCTCTGCAAACTTACCATACCGTTTTCTTTTAATATTACCAAATAGATCCCTGAAGCAAAAGTACTAACATCAACATTTATTGCACCCGAAACCTCAGCAACGGAGTAGGTTTTAATCACCCTACCCATAACATCATACAGCTCTATCGACGCATCACCAGTAATATTATTGAAGTTTAAATTTACAAAATCACTTGCAGGATTAGGTGAAAGCACCAATTTTTCTATAGGGTCTTGAAACTGCTCCGTACCCAGCGCACAACCAGTTACGGGGATTTGTACCGGTACTAACGAGCTCGCCGTTCCCCCATTGCCCAGTTGCCCATAGGTACTATCTCCCCATGCCCACAGGCTTCCGCCTGTTTTTAGTGCTACGGTATGACCACCACCACAAGTTACACTAGCCCAATCTGTATCCGTTCCTATTTGCACTGGATAGCCTCTGTCAATGGTTGTGCCATCACCCAACTGCCCTAGATCGTTTTGCCCCCAAGCCCATAAGGTACCATCGGTCTTTATACCTAACGAGTAGTTACGACCCACACTTGCTGATTGCCAATTGGTATCCGTACCGATTTGCCAAGGATAAAAAACTATAACAGCATTTGGTCCTAAACCTAAACCACCAATATGTGCTGTACCAGTATCCCATTTTGTACCAAAGGAGTACAATTTACCATTATTTTTAATAACCAATGTATGAACAGCACCTGGTCCTGTAGTTACCATTTTCCAATCGCTATCCGTACCAAATTGCCAGGAA
>CAIRNC010000255.1 GCA_903879875.1 uncultured Bacteroidota bacterium | reverse complement strand
GCCAATTACAATAATTAACGGAGGAATAATTGCGGTTAATATGGTGATTTTGTAATGGAACAAACCTAACGTCCCAAACGACCACATCACCCCGAAAAGTAAAATACAGATAGAAATAAAAGTAGCACGAAATGATCTAAAAAAGAAAAAGAAAATCAAGGATGTTATCAATAAAGCTGCACCAATAAACAATCCAATCTCACCTTTCATGTTTTCTGCATTAATGGTTCGAATGTAAGGCATGCCTGAAACACGTAAATCAATTCCTGTGGCTTTTTCAAATTTTTCAATTCTTGGCACAAGATTTTCAATGATGAACGTTTTTCTCGAAGCGGTATTGACAATTTTCTTATTTAAATAAACAGCCGAACGAATGCTTCCTGATTTTTTATTGAACAGTAATCCTTCATAAAAAGGTAAATTCGTAAAAAGTTCGTGTTTAATTTTTTGCAGATATGCCGCATTTGACGTTTGCTTTTGCTCAATTAATGAAACGAGTTCAAATTTTTCGGCTATGGTGTCTTTTTGTAATTTTTTTAAATCATTGATAGAAACAACTAACTCAACGTCTTTTGATTTTTTTAAACCCGACATCAATTCATTCCATGCAGCAAAAGCCTTGGGCGTAAAAAAAGTATTGTCTTTAAAACCAATAACAATTAAGTTACCTTCTTCTCCGAATTTATTCAGAAAGTCTTCATATTGTTGGTTTACAATGTGTTTTTTTGGCAATAGATTGGCTTCGGTATAGGTCATGCCAAGATTTTTCCATTGCAAACTAAGGAAGATTGTAACAGCAAGGATGCAACCTAAAATCACCAATCTGTTTTTAAGTATTATTCGAGCAACTCGTTCCCAAAATCCTACTTTTAATCTGTATTTCATACTGCTTTTAAAAAGGACTGCAAAGGTAAATAAATTAGAGGAGAATTTCGCCTATTTTACAAAATCAGCATTATCTTAAATCATTCCTGTCCCAAATAAAATTTAAGCATGTAAAATCCGACCATTTCATTGAGTTTACACATTGAAATAGTCACTTTTTTAAAACAGAACCCCCTGTATGATTTTTGGAGGAGGCTCTATATGTTCCTCAAATGGTTTGTCGAGCCATTTTTGCAAGTCAATCTTAACGAAGAGATTCAAACGTATGAAAGCTACTAAATTGGATAAATACCAATCAAATCTTGATTGTGCTTTTAAAGCTTTTAGAATAAGAATGGTAATTAAAGCCGTCCATATTTGAATCATAACAGCATTTTCAGATGTCCCTATAAATGATTTTATATGAAGTAACTGCTTTATATCTCTAAAAAATATTTCTACTTGCCATCTACTTTTATATAATTCTCCAATAGTGTTGGGCGACCAATTAAACTGATTTGTGATAAGTTCTATAACTTGTTCGTTTTTTTTATCCCACACCGCAATACGCCTTAATCGATTTGGATATTTGACTCGTGAAGGTTCATTTTTTAATTCAATCCACTCATCTTTCATTATATGTTGATGTTGATTATCAGGCAACTCAATTTCTTTTAGAGTGGTAAATTGTAAATTCTCCTTGTGTCTAATCACAAAAAATACTCCGTTGCTGTCCCAAATATTTAAAAGAGAGAAGTCATTGTAAAATCGGTCAGCAACAATCACACTCCCTTTCAAAAGAGGAATGTCATAAGCTCCTTTATTATCGGCTGTTTTACCGTTGGTGATATTGATATAAGCAGGCAAATTACCATCAAAATCAAGTAGTGTATGCATTTTGACAGCTCCTTTGGCTCTTTTGTATTTTGCCCAATCAAACAAACTCAAGCATAAACTAATAGTTGTTGAGTCAAGCAAAAAAATCTTTGACTTGATTCTGAATTTCACTTGTTTAAATCTAGGATGCTGTCCTAAACTTTGAAGTAGTTGAAAATAGTATTCTTTAAAGAGTTCGTGGGAACGATTTTTATTTTGATAACTAATAGAAGACTTTGAAGGAGCTTTATTGACTCCAAGATGGTTTAAGTTTCCCGTAGCCGAACGAAGTCCGTTACTTATGTCTCGAACAGACTGGCTCTTTGCGAATTGACAAAAAAGCATTGAAACTAAATGATTCCAACTATTGAACCCTTTATTGTGCTTGTCGGTTTGTTTCTTGGCTACTATTTTATTGAATTTTGAACGGTCTAATTTTGAAATTATTTGAGAAAACAGCGTTATATTTGCCATAAGAGGGCGGGTTTTTGTTGTGCAACTCAAAGATAATTTGAGATACAAAATTCAACCCTCTTTTTTTAAACTTTTTTTAAACGTTTAGGACGCTATTG
>CAIRNC010000254.1 GCA_903879875.1 uncultured Bacteroidota bacterium | reverse complement strand
TTGCTTCGCCGAATTTACGAGCGATTCTTGTACTTGGACCAGTATATCTTGCCATTTTAAATTGTTTAAGATAGAGATTATGAATTCAGGTCTTATCCTTCGATAATCTATTTTCTATCTTGGTTATACTATAAAAATTTGAGTATTAAACTCTACGTCTTTTAGGAGGACGACATCCGTTGTGAGGCATTGGAGTAACATCAATTATTTCAGTTACTTCAATTCCTGCATTATGTAAAGAACGAATTGCAGACTCACGTCCGTTTCCTGGTCCTTTTACATATACTTTTACTTTTTTAAGTCCTGTTTCAATTGCAACTTTACTGCAATCTTCTGCTGCCATTTGAGCTGCATAAGGAGTATTCTTTTTAGAACCTCTGAAACCCATTTTACCTGCAGAAGACCAAGAAATAACTTCACCTTTCTTATTAGTCAAAGAAATAATGATGTTGTTAAAAGTAGCACTAATATGTGCTTCTCCAGTTGATTCAACAATGACTTTACGTTTTTTTGTACTTGCCTTAGCCATACTACTTATTATTTAGTTGCTTTTTTCTTGTTGGCAACAGTTTTTCTCTTACCTTTTCTTGTTCTAGAGTTGTTTTTAGTTCTTTGACCTCTTAAAGGAAGTCCAGATCTGTGTCTAATTCCTCTATAACAACCAATATCCATAAGACGTTTGATGTGTAAAGAAACTTCCGAACGTAACTCTCCTTCAATTTTGAAAGTTGACACAGCCTCACGAATAGCGTGAATTTCGTCATCATTCCAATCTTGAACTTTTTTGTCCTCACTAACTTGTGCTTTAGCTAAAATTTCAATAGCTCTGCTTCTTCCTAATCCGAAGATATAGGTAAGTGCAATAACACCTCTCTTGTTTTTTGGGATATCTACCCCTGCTATTCTTGCCATAACTATCCTTGTCTTTGTTTAAATCTAGGATTCTTTTTGTTGATTACGTATAATCTGCCTTTTCTTCGTACAATCTTGCACTCGGCACTTCTCTTTTTTACTGAAGCTCTAACTTTCATTTTTAATTGCTTTATGCTTTATGCTTTCGCGTTAAATATAACGATAAAGCCTATTGCCTATTTAATATCTGTAAGTAATTCTTGCTTTTGACAAATCATAAGGACTCATTTCTAGTTTCACTTTATCACCAGGTAATAATTTGATATAATGCATACGCATTTTTCCAGATATGTGAGCAATTACAATATGTCCATTTTCTAATTCTACACGGAACATAGCATTCGATAATGCTTCGATGATTGATCCGTCTTGTTCTATTGCTGATTGTTTAGCCATAAGGTTAAGCTACTGCTTTTCTATTTTTACCCGTTTTCATCAAACCATCATAATGTTTATTCAACAAGTAAGAATTAATTTGCTGAATAGTATCTATTGCTACCCCAACCATAATTATTAATGAAGTACCTCCAAAAAACATAGCCCATGATTGTTGAACCCCTAATAAGTTTGTAACAACAGCTGGAAAAACAGCTATTAATGCCAAAAATAAAGAACCAGGAAAAGTAATCAAAGACATAATTTTATCTAAATAATCAGAAGTTTCAACACCTGGTCTTACACCTGGGATAAAACCACCACTTCTTTTCAAATCATCTGACATTTTGTTTGTAGGAACCGTGATTGCAGTATAGAAGTATGTAAACACTATTATTAAAGTAGCAAAAACTAAACTGTACCAAAATCCAAAAATATCACTAAAAGCACCTGCAATGGATTGAGAAGCTTCTGATTGTGATAATCCTGCAACAGCAGCTGGAATAAACATAATAGCTTGTGCAAATATAATTGGCATTACACCAGATGCATTTAACTTTAAAGGAATCCATTGTCTGTTACCACCATTAATATCTTGCTCGAAATCACCAGAGACAGTTCTTCTTGCGTATTGTACAGGTATTCTACGAACAGCCATTACTAAAAGTACACAAGCAATAATAACTAATAACCAGATTATGATTTCAATTACCAATAACATTGGACCACCATTATTATTTGTAACTCTAGCAGCAAACTCCTGAATAAATGCTTGTGGCAATCTAGCCAAAATACCAACCATAATCAAAAGTGAAATACCATTTCCAATACCTTTATCTGTAATTTTTTCTCCTAACCACATGGCAAAAATTGTACCCGTTGTTAAAATAAGAACAGACGAAAACAAGAATTCAAAAGAATTAAACCCTAATAAAAAGGCATTTCCAGGTAAAGTTCTGTATAAGTTATAAATATAACCAGGACCTTGAACTAAGGTAATAGCAATAGTTAACCATCGAGTAATTTGATTTATCTTTTTTCTTCCACTTTCTCCATCACTTTGAAGTTTTTGAAGATAAGGGATTGCAATTCCCATTAATTGAACTACAATAGATGCAGAAATATAAGGCATAATTCCTAATGCAAAAACTGAAGCTTTAGAAAAAGCACCACCAGTAAACATGTCTAAAATTGATCCAATACCATTTTTGGTTTGTCCTGCTAAGCCAGTTAATTGTGTAGCATCGATACCAGGAAGGGTAACGTGTGCTCCAAAACGATAAACTAAAAGTAAACCTAAAGTAACTAAAATTCTATTTTTTAGTTCTTCGATTTTCCAAACGTTGGCGAATGATTCAAAAAATTTCTTCATCTTACTAGAAAAATTATATAATTACAGCTTCTCCACCAGCAGCTTCAATAGCAGCTTTTGCAGTAGCAGTAAATTTGTGAGCAGTTACCTTTAATTTAGCTTTCAATTCTCCACGACCTAAAATCTTAACGATTTCATTTTTGGTAGCCAAACGATTTGTTACAAATACGGTCATATCAACAGTATCAGTAATTAAACCATTATCCACTAATAATTGAAGTGTATCAAGGTTTACACCTTCGTATTCTTTACGATTGATGTTTGTGAAACCAAACTTAGGTACACGTCTTTGAAGTGGCATTTGACCTCCTTCAAAACCAATCTTTTTAGAATATCCAGAACGAGATTTAGCCCCTTTGTGACCACGTGACGCAGTACCACCTTTTCCAGAACCTTCTCCTCTACCTAATCTTTTATTTTGATTATGTGTAGCACCTTCAGCAGGTTGTAAGTTACTTAAATTCATAACAGTATTTGTTATTTAGTTTCAACTGAAACTAAGTGTTTAACTTTATTTATCATTCCAAGGATAGCAGGATTTGAATCATGCTCCACAGTTTGTCCCATTTTACGAAGACCTAAAGCCTCTAATCCTCTTTTTTGAGTAAGGGGACAGTTGATTTTACTTCTAACTTGTTTTACTAATAATTTAGCCATAATTTCCTTGAATTAACCTTTAAAAACTTTTTCTAAAGAAACGCCTCTTTGTTTTGCAACAGTGTGCGCACTTCTCATTTGTAATAAAGCATCAAAAGTTGCTTTTACTACGTTATGTGGATTGGATGATCCTTGTGATTTTGATAATACATCATGGATTCCAACTGATTCAAGAACTGAACGAACAGCTCCACCAGCAATAACTCCAGTACCATGAGAGGCCGGAATTAAGAATACACGTGCTCCACCAAATTTACCTTTTTGTTCGTGAGGAACAGATTGTCCGTTTAAAGGAATCTTAACTAGATTTTTCTTTGCATCTTCTACTGCTTTCGCAATTGCTTCAGAAAC
>CAIRNC010000253.1 GCA_903879875.1 uncultured Bacteroidota bacterium | reverse complement strand
TATTGGCAATGGATTTGTTGTAAGCGAATCTTTGCAGTACACTGCGGATGAATAACTGAAATTAGGTATCAGTTGGTTTGAAATAGTTATTGTTGTTGTTTTATCTACATCAACACAACCATTGGCCGCTGCAATAAAGTTATGTATTGTATAAGTGCCTGCCGGACTTAATGCCAAATCTATTGATCCGTCTGTATTGAAAATTACACCAGAAGGAACTGATGTTAATACCCCTTGTACTCCATCGAATACTGGTACATCGGTTGTTCCACTGTTGCAATATTGCAATTGCGCATATTGGAAGGTGCCTATTGGTAAATCAATAATACTTACGTTTACTGGCAACGATGGTGAATCTGCACAAACACTTGTTGCTGCTATGGTATTGGTTACTACATAATTTCCTACGGAACTATTTGCTAAATCTATCTCGCCTGTGGCTGTATTTATTGACAAAACTGCTCCTGACGTAGTTGTAGTATAAGTAAATGAACCTGCTATTGCACCTATTACATATATAGGTGTAGGATTTGAAATACTTGAATTTTTACAGTAAACTGCCGAAGTATAACTGAAATCCGATTTTGGGAAAGGAGTCACAGTAATTGTAAAAGATTGAACAGCTGTACATCCATTATTGTTAACAGTAACAGTATAAACACCTCCAGCAGTCGAACCATTTATTACTAATGAACTCGCATTTTGCCCTAATATTACATTACCATTGTAAGTCCAAATATAAGAAACCAAACTTGTGTCAAAATTATTATTTGTTGGTAAAACAGCAATTGTTGTTGCCGAATTAGAACAAATTGTAGTATTTCCAGTTAATGTAAATTGAGGCGTTAAATCTTGTACATTTAAATCAAAGGAAATTAATTGCTTACAATGTGTAAGGGTATTATAAACTCTAACATAAATCGTCTGTGGATTACTTGTGTTTACAAATGCAGATGGATTGGAAATCGCATTTATATTATTTGTAGCATCTGTTAATGATATAAAATAATCTAGAGTGTGGTTGCCAGTGTATGGACTTAAAATAGTTGGTGTGTTTTGAGTTAAATTGAACAATCCAACGCCCGAAGCATTACAATCTACTAAATTTATTGGAGTTCCCGCAGGAGTATCAACAAAATACTCAACTGTAATGGTATCTGATGCAAAACAAGTTGAAGTACCATACTGTGCCTGAATTGTATAAACACCAGGTAGAGTAACTTGTAAATCAACCCCATTCGCTCCTGGCACTAAATTGCCATCATGAAACCAAGAAATGGTATAAAGCGAAGGGTCTAAACCAGAATTTAAAGTTACGGTATCTCCTACACAAATAGCGTTTCCAGCAGATTGTAGAAAATCGCCCCCTAATTCTACATTTCCAATATCAAAACTACCGCCTTCAAGAAATACAGCAGAATCAAACGCATTGTCTCCTCTATCGGCAATAACTAATTTAATATGGTAAGAAATATTTGGCGTTACGGCAGATGTAGCCGTCATAGGAATCGTTTTACCGTTAAAATTAATGGAAGCACCTATTGGGTCTACACCGTTATTACCATAAAATGTACCGAAATAGGCTGGGTTTGCAGAAAGGCAATTATTATTGTATAACTGATCCCTTATCGTCACCACAGATACAGGAGTAGTCGTAGACGGAATAATGGCTAAATTAGAAGTTGCTCCAGTTACCGTATTTGTCAATATAAAAGCAAAAGAGTCGGAATAATTACACTGGAATGTACCATATTCTTCTGAAGCGAAAATAAAATTAAAACTAATTTGGTTGGTTAGTGGCACAAAATTAAACTCTAATAAAGTGGCATTATGTGAAACCATTGGAGTTCCAGTTCCTGCTAATACAATTGCTTCTAAATCGGCATCACCTGGCCAAGCATTAACCCCATCACTTAAAGTAGTTAAATTAGGCCCTGGCGCATTAATAACATTTCCTGTTGTTAAAACAACTCCATCATCAAATGGAAAATCAGAATTATTTTTATTAAAATAACCTATTCCATTCGTTGATCCAAAATTAGTACCTGTTGAAGAGGTAATATTAGTTACTTGTGCACAAGTTGAATTTAAAAGAATATCTTCAATTAATTGTTGATTATTATATAAAGTAGCATTTACTAAAATTGGCGGTGGAATTTTTCCTATACAAAGTTCAAAAGAAACATTCTGAGGTATATTAGAATTGGACCAAACTCGAACATAATAGGTTTGCCCAATTACAAAAGTGGCATTATTACTCGTTAGAGAACCTGCTGCGCTACAATATTTTTGAACTAAAGCACCACAAGTTCCAGAATAAACGGCATGATTCAAATCTGTAGTCATTCCTGATACATTAAGCAATGAAATATATTGAGTTGTATCATTAGCAGTAAATTGAAACCAAACATCATCATCTTCTGTCCCAAGACATGTTGTTGATGCCGTAGATGCTGTTGCGCCAGTTAAAAGTGCTGGAGTAACTAAGTCACAATCAAGATTAACATTTACCGGTGCTAGAATTGCTGTAAAACATTCGTCATTTACTATAGCTGGCGGCGTTTGTATACAAATATTAAAAGTAGCCGATTGCCCTGCAGTGCTACCTGAAGTGTAAACTCTTATGTAATAAGTTTGTCCAACTACTAATCCTGTAGCCACACTCTGCGTTGTCGCACTACAATATAATTTCACT
>CAIRNC010000252.1 GCA_903879875.1 uncultured Bacteroidota bacterium | reverse complement strand
GTCGATGCCATTTATCCCGAATTGATTAAAGAAAGTCAACGTGTTTTTGCAGCTTTACCAAAAGTCAAACCACCCACTTTTAATGGCAATGTTACTTACTCTAAGTATACAATTAAAATTGCAATACCATTACAAGATCCAAATAAAATAGTAATAGATGCTCAAGAAATGCCTGTTTTTAAGAGTGATAAAAATAAGGTTTTGACTGAGTTGGATAGTATTGTTTATAAAAAATTTGACAATCCTCTATATAAAAGCCAACTCAATATTCCTTTCTCACATAGCTTTTACGCGCAATTTGATGCAGAAATGAATGTTATGGGGAGCAACAATCATACTGCTTCAAAACCTTACACATATTCAGAGGTTTCAAAATATTATAATTTAAAAGCCGAAAATCAAAAATTACTTACCAATCAAAATGGATGGTGGGTTAAAAAAATATTTGATGAAAATTTGGTTCAAGTTCAAGGTGAGGGCTATTGGTTCACTATGAATCCAATTTTAGATTTAAGAACTGGTAGAAGTACTTCTAATATAGTTTCATCTAATACTTTTCAAAACACTAGAGCACTTCAAATGCAAGGTGGGCTTGGTGAGGAGCTGGTTTTTACAACAACTATTTTTGAAAGTCAAGGGCGTTTTGCTGATTATTATAATAATTATGCCGAATCGATAAAACCAAGTGGTGGTGACCCAGCAATTGTTCCTGGAATAGGTATTGCCAAACGTTTCAAAACAGATGCATACGACATGCCATCGGCGGAAGCCAATTTGACATACACTCCTAGCAAGTTCATTAATATGCAGTTAGGTTATGCACGAAATTTTCTAGGAGATGGATACCGCTCGCTATTGATGGGCGATGCAGCAAGTCCGTATCCATTTTTTAAAATCAACACTACTTTTTGGAAACTTAAATACACGAATACCTATATGTGGCTAAAAGATGTGCGTCCTGATGCTACATTAGAGCGCACGTACACTACAAAATACATGGCTAATCATTATTTGAGTTGGAATGTTAGCAATCGTTTAAATATAGGTTTTTTCGAGTCAGTGGTTTGGGCAGATACCAACAATAGAGGTTTTGACTTAAATTTTGTCAATCCTATTATTTTTTATCGTTCGGTAGAATTTAGTTCTTCAGCACGTAGTGGGAATGCGGTTTTGGGACTAACTTCAAAATACAAATGGAACAATCAAATTAATCTTTACGGTCAATTTCTTTTAGATGAATTTTCATTAGGTGAAGTAAAAGCACAAAACCAAAGTTGGAAAAACAAATATGGGTATCAATTAGGTATCAAGTATTATAATGCGTTTAACGTCGAAAATTTATTATTGCAATTGGAGTACAACCATGTGCGCCCTTATGTTTATTCACACAGCGACCCATTGACGAATTATGGTCATAATAATCAAAGTATGGGGCATCCGTGGGGTGGAAATTTTAAAGAGGTCATTGCATTAGCACGTTTTCACAAAGGGAGATATTTTGCTGATGCAAAATTAACTTTCGGTATTCGTGGATTGGACTTTGACACTACAGATGATGGCTTTAATTATGGTGGAAATATTTACAAAAATTATAACGAAAAACGTCCGTTCGATACTGGCGTAACCATTGGTCAAGGAAACAAAACTACGCTTTTTATGGCAGATGTTCAAGCAGGATATTTACTTAATCCGGTTACGAATTTGAAATTATTTGGTAGTTTCATATTTAGAAATTGGAGTCCAACATTTGAAACAACAACTGTTTTTAGAGAAAACACTTCATGGTTTTCAGTGGGCGTTCGTGCAGATATTTTTAATTGGTATTTTGATTATTAAACCAATAAATTATAACTGAAAAAAGAAAGAAAGTAAGCACAAACCTATAATAATTCCCACTGTAGTTTCTTTCATCCATTTTACCTCAGATTCTTCAATATAGCTTGCCGCCATTACCGAAAGTGGCATGAAAGTAAATACTAAAACTGAATTACTTTTATAAGGCGAAATTAGAAAAATGGTTATTCCAATCAAAAAGGACATAATTATTTTTTTGTAAGCGGCATTTAATATCAAAGGTTTACTTGACAGAGAAAGATTCTGTGCAATAAAAAATAATGCAGCAATTGTAGTAAAAATAGAAAATGAAATATTTTGAAATGAATTGGTAAAATAATCAAAATCAAAATTTGTTTGGGCACTTTCAATCAATTGATAAATCCATAATTTATTAAAAATTAAGGATGCAAAAAGAAAGACAATCGAGACTAAAAACAGCGCAATATATGGCAATAGCCAATTTCTATAATCTCTAGAAACGTGAAGTATTATTGAAAAAAAGAGTAATAACAAATACAAAATACTCCAAAAATGAAATAAAGTAGCAACAAATATCCAAATCGAAGCGTCGAATATTTTTTCTTTTGTCATTGTTAACGATTGTAAGGAAATTAACTTTCTAAAACCCAATAAAACAAAAAAGTTGCTCGCAACCAATTTAAAGTTATCTAAAGTTGAGGGCAATAAAATCAAAAATAATAAAAAGAAAAGCATAGGAAATGAAGTCTCTTTACTAAGTCCATTCCGTTTGGAGATGAAATTGGTTAGTAACAATGATGCAACAAGTAAAAGCAATAATCCTATTTTTTTTATAATTAAAAGGGAGGATGATTGCCATTCATTATTTTGATATTCAAGCAATAAGAAGCATAAAATCAGAGATGAAATTATTAATATATAATTAAATGGTCTAGATTTGCTAAAAATAGTTGTAATCATAAGGATATTTTATACTTTTGTGGATGTAAATATACTATTTGTATAAAGAGGAATCCAAACTAGAAATGTTTTTTCATTAAATAATTACAATAGTAAAAGTTATAGAGCATACAATTAACAAATAAAACAATAAAGATGAAAGCATTTTTTGAAGGAATTCAATGGTTATTTGAAAACATATTTTTTGCATTACACGATTTTCTTAGAAAATTAGAACTTAGCAGTTGGTTTGGTGCTAATACCATCAATTGGATTTTTATGATAATTTGTACTGTTGCAATGGTATATTGGATCAAACAATTACAATTGCACAAAGCAAACGGAGAAGAAAACCAAGATACTACGGCACATTCGTTTTTAAAATAAAATCTTTTTCCAAAAAGAGATGTAAATGGTTTTTATAAATCAAAACCAATATCTCTTCTAAAATACATCTTATCGAAATGTAGTTTTTCTATATTTTGGTAAGATTTTTTTATGGCCTCATCGAAGTTGTTTCCGAAAGACGTAATGGCTAAAACCCTTCCGCCATTGCTCACCACTTCATTGTTGAAAGTCGTAGTGCCAGCATGAAACACCAAACTATCTGTAACGGTTTCGATTCCGGAAATCACTTTTCCTTTTTCATAATCTTCTGGATAACCTCCCGAAACCATCATAATAGTTGCAGCACTTCTTGAATCAATTTCCAAAACCAATTCGTTTAAATTTCCGTTGGCTACTGCTACAAACAATTGCACTAAATCGGATTTCAATCTCGGAATTACCACTTCAGTTTCAGGATCGCCCATTCTGACATTGTATTCTATCACAAT
Organism: uncultured Bacteroidota bacterium; assembly: GCA_903879875.1. Lineage (GTDB taxonomy): Bacteria > Bacteroidota > Bacteroidia > Flavobacteriales > Flavobacteriaceae > Flavobacterium. The sequence continues at coordinate 490 of CAIRNC010000252.1, read as the reverse complement.
TGGCTTTCCTTTTACATTGATTAATCCAATAAAAACAAAGCCTTTGTATGCTATTCCGTCTTGTTGTAAACCATCAATGGTAGGTTTAACGATGCGGGTTTCAATTTTTTCGAGTAATAGGTCATCGGCAAAAGGAACGGGAGAAACGGCACCCATGCCACCGGTATTTAGCCCAGTATCGCCTTCACCAATGCGTTTATAATCTTTTGCTGTGGGTAATATTTTATAGTTTTTTCCATCAGTAAGTACAAAACAACTTAATTCTATACCGTCTAGAAATTCTTCGATAACAACTTTTGAACTTGCTTGCCCAAATTTATCGTGGAGCAGCATATTGCCCAATTCGGTTTTGGCTTCTTCTATATTTTGTAGAATCAAAACTCCTTTTCCTGCCGCCAAACCGTCTGCTTTTAGAACAAACGGAGGTTGTAGCGTTTCTAAAAACGCACAACCTTCCGAATACGTTTCTTTGGTAAAACTAGCATAAGCG
>CAIRNC010000251.1 GCA_903879875.1 uncultured Bacteroidota bacterium | reverse complement strand
TGGTCAAGGAGTTTGGACAAACAACAGCAATGCAGCTGGCGGACTTGGAAGTTGCTCTGGAGCCACATGCGTAAATGCAAAAGTTATTCCTACTGCGATTAGTTACAGTAATTATGGATCGTCTGTAAATTCATTTGAATTAAAAAATAATCTCGATGGTTGTGGCAGATCATTTACAGCGTTTAATGGCGGAACAATGTATGTTTCTATGGTAATAAATATAAGTCAAGCTTCTCCTACAAATTTAGCAACAGATTTTTTTAGAATAATGGCTGGGTCAAATACAGCCATTCCATTTAGATTGACTGCAATGTCCATAACACCAGGTTTTTTTAGTATTGGAGTTTCTAAAGGCAGTGGACCTGTATTTTACTATTCACAACAAATAGCAATGAACACGAACCATTTAATTGTGTGCAAATACATCACAAATGCTGGAGCTGCAAATGATATAGTTGCAATGTATGTAGACCCAATTGTTCAGCTAGGCGAACCTGCAACTGCTGACGCTGGTTTTACAAATGGAACAGATGTTGTTGGAAATATTGATAGAATGTGTTTTAGACAAAATGCTGCTTTGGGAGTTCCAGTTGGTCGTGCTGGTTTGATAAGTGTTTCAGGAACTTGGATAGGTCTCAAATTTCCTGTTATGGGAACTTTTCAATATGAAAATAACGAAATTACAATAAATGCTAGTCAGTTAAAAAACGGATTTTTAAACATATCGTCAAATCAAGCTTTAGAAAATAATTTATTACAAATTTTTGATATTAGAGGACAATTATTAGAAAACAAAACAATTTCACTTCAGTCAAATGATAATTTGATTGTTACTGAAGCTATTTTAATGTCAGGTATTTACATATTAAAATTAACAAATAATGAGGGTTTAAACATGTTTATAAAGGTTTTAGTACAATAGAATTACTAAATTTGAAAAATTTATAACGTTAATAAAATTGTTAAATACCACCCCTGGTGCTCGTTTGCAACGAGTACCTACTTTAAATTTAAAACAAATCATAGCGTTTGCAACGTGGATAATAGAACTCCAATTATTGTGAAAGGTTGAAAACTACAAATTTTAGTTCAGCAATACATCATTACTAAAAAATAGTATATTTGAACTTATGAAAGTTAGATTGTAAAGAAATTTAGGTTTTTAGACGAACTGCCGTTGTACGTCACTTTCGTACGACAGAAAACCGAAAAAATAATAGAAAATTTATTGCCATATACCATAAATTGGTATATTTGAAAAAAATATGAAATTATGGCGCGGAATACATCAATTTTAATTGGAGAATATTACGAAAGTTTTATAAACAAACAAATTGCAACAGGAAAATATAATTCTGTAAGCGAAGTTATTAGAACTGCTTTGAGACATTTTGAACAGGAAGAAAATCAAACTAAATCTCTAATTGCAGAATTAGAACTTGGAGAAAAAAGTGGAAAAATCCGAAATTTTAACCGAACAGAAAATCTAAAACGGTTAAACGAAAATTTCCAAAAATAATGACTGAATATATCATAAGTGAAAAAGCATTAGATGATTTGAATACTATTTGGATTTATACGGCTGAAAATTGGTCGATTGAACAAGCGAACCGATATTATAATTTGATAGTAGACGAAATAGAATTTGTCGCAGAAAATTTTGAAACAACTAAAGATTTTGGAAGCGTCCGTAAAGATTATAGATATTCAAAAGTGAAATCGCATTTAATATTTTGCAAACGAATTGAAAATACAGAAATGGAAGTTGTGAGAATTTTGAACGAAAGAATGGATATTAAAAATAGAATTAACAATTAAAAAACGAAAAAGCAATTGCACAATAGCAGCAGCTGTTGCGCAACCCTACAAAAAATAAAATTTCAAAAAAATGAATATAATCAAACCTCGTTTAAGCGTTTAAGCGGGGTTTCATTTTGGGTTATTTTGAGGGTTTTATAGCAATTATTTTTCTATAAAACGAAAACTACATTTTTTAATTTAACAATTAAGCATTACTAAAAAATAGTATATTTGAACTTACGAATGTCGGTTTGTAAAGAAATTTAGGTTTTT
>CAIRNC010000250.1 GCA_903879875.1 uncultured Bacteroidota bacterium | reverse complement strand
ATTTGTATGGATATGTTGATGGTCGATGTTACTACAATCAATTGTAATGAAGGCGACCAAGTCATTATTTTTGGAGAAAGTCCAACTGTTTCTTCAATTGCTGAAGCAACAAATACCATTTCTTATGAAGTAATGGCAGGTATTTCGCAAAGAGTAAAACGGGTTTTTTATAGAGAATAGTGTGAATCTAAAATTCAAAATTTTTTTCTTTTTTCAGCAATGGTCTCTTTTATTTTTAGAAATGGTTTTTCTATAAAACTATAAGAAAACCAAGCAGCAAGAAAAATAAAAACTATGTTTTGAGGAAAACTTGTCATCCAAAATCCAGAAGAATTTATAAACAGTTGTTGCCATAAATAAATGCTATAGGAAAGGATTCCAATATAATTAACGGCTTTTAAATTTAAAAATCGGAACCAAATTTTTTGAGGGCCAAAAATGGAATACATCATGATTATAGCGATTAGAAAGTTGGCTAAAGTTCCATGTGTTTTTCCAAGTGGAATAAATAGAAATTCCAAACCAATCTTTTGTGCTAGCAATGGAAAATATCTTAAAAAAAATAGGGAGCAAGTCGAAAAATAAAATATTGGTGTCCAATACTGCTTAAATTTTTCAATAATTGTGTCTTTATAAAATGCAAATAAACAACCTGTAGCAATAGCATCAATTCTGGTAAAAATGGTCCATTCGTTGATCCAATCGATTGGATTAATTGAAATGTAGACTCGTATAATTGGCACAATGAGTAGCAGTCCAAAAGTGACATATTTCCTGAAGTTCGTCCCACAGCAAAACACAATTGGCCAAAAAAGATAAAACTGTTCTTCCACACTTAGTGACCAAGTATGTGCCGTAAGCCAATCTAATTTCCAATTAAAATATTTAGTATAAGTTATTGAAGTAATCCAAGAAGCATTACTGATGTGAATAACATGGAAAAGCTGTAATGAAAAATAAACCAGAAGCAGAAAATAATAGGCCGGGACAATCCTCAGCATCCTTCGAGTGTAGAAATATTTTATTGAAATTTTTCCTGAATATGCTTCCTCTTGAAGTAATAATGATGTGATTAAAAAACCTGAAATTACAAAAAAAACATTCACACCTAAATGACCATCTTTAACAAAATACAGGAAAGGTTGCAACCATTTCAGGTCTAAAACACCACTTAAAATATGATTTTTCATATTCAAATGATAGATTAAAACCAATACAATACTAATAGCTCTAAGTCCGTTTATACTAGGATATTTGAATTTATTTGTTCTTTGCATTTTGAAATTTTGTTAACAAAAACAATGGTACAAAAACCATTAAAAATAAAATCCAAACGAACCTTTTATACCAAAATTATTTGTTGTTGGTGTAATATAAGTGCCTCTCCAACAGAATTCTATTTTAAAAACTTTAAAGATATTTCCAATGCCTGCATTGTATTCCCAATAACCATTTTCTGGAGCTTTATATTCTATATTTAATGGATTAATTGGATTTATTCCTGTTACAGGATCTTTATATCCATTAATTGCCCTGTTACCATCAGTAATGGAACCGTAAACTCCTTTTACACCAACTGTTTCTCGCCAATTTAATTTTCTCAGAAACGGGATTCTTGAAAAAATTCTACCTCCAAAATTGTGTTGTAATTGTATTGTAGCATATTGATCGGCCTCGAATTCATAAAAATCCAGTAGGTTGAAAGTGTTTTCAACTGCAAATAAACTTTGATTCCCAGGTATAATATTCATAAGTCCCAACGGAGTGTCTCCATACGTTTTGCCTACTTCTACAATGGCATCTAAACGACCTATTCCACCTATGATGATTGGTTGTTTACAAAGCAATTGCACTTTTTTGTACTCAAAATCACTGCTAAAAACATCTTTTATTCCTTTGCTTAAATTTACAAAGTATCTTGGAAAAGGTGCTTCAACAAAGGTACGTTCTACACCATAACCAACTGGTTTTCTACCAGGAGTGTACTCAAATTGTAGGTTTAACTCGGATTGTCTAACATTACTTTTTATTATTCCACTTGGATTTGAAAGACTTGGCAAGTCGGTGTAATAATCTAGACTAAATGTTTTAGATGCCGATTCCAATGTTCGAAAAGAAACACCAACTTGAACTCGTAAATTTTTTATGGACTCCATTTCAATCGCTAGAGAGGTAAGATCAATATTAGTCAGTTTTCCATTGCTCCCAAGGGCAAAGATACTAGATGAAGCTATACTTCTGCCAAGAACATCATTAGTAGTAGTGAGACTTGCTCCAATTTGTTCTACATCTCTTCGATTTCCTCCAGAAATTATGATTCTGTTCTGTTTATCGAGTAACCATTTTCCAGAAAAACCATATTTGAATTTTGTATCTTTAAAACCATAAGCCGTATAGGCTTGTATGCGCCATGGATCGTTTTTTTGAAAATAAGTTCTACCACCAACCCTTAGTCGAAAACCCTCTACTTCATTGTAACCTATTGTCGAAAAAATAGGCCCATAATCAAATTTATCAAATCGCATATAGCCTGTTCCTAAAATTTCTGCAATACTGTATAAATGTTTGAACTTTTTGACCGTTTTTAAAGTGTCCAACATTTTATAAATGCCTTTTTCGTCTTTATTGAGCCTTTCAAAACGATTTTCTTCCCAAAATTCATCTGATTTTACGTACACTGCTGCATCGTCAACATAGACTTCTTCTTTATAAAAATTTTCCGGTTTAGGGATATTAAATTTATGATTTCTAAACAAGGTAGTTCGTTTTCCATAAACCCCTTTTGACTTTTCTTTTTTACTAAAAGCAAAATCAGTCAACATATAATCTCTTTTGAGAAGAAAAATAGAGTCGCTTACTACATCAAATTCTTGCTCGATATAAACTTCTTTCACCCAGTTGATATTGGCGCTTTTAGACACAGCCATATTAATAGTCTTTATAGCCCATGTAGAATCATTTACCCAAAAATCGCCTTTAAAAGTCAATTCGTTTTTTCTTCTTGGATAATAAACAATATTATAGCACCACTTTTTATCAATGAATGCACTGTCTGCTAATACATAATTGTAAACATCAATTCCTGTGCGAGATAATGGGCTTGTAAAAGTTTTGTCGTAAAATTTCAAATAGTTATCATAGATATCATATTCATTATAAAGGTCTTTTACAAAACTTTCTACCCCTTGACTATTGCCTAAACCCGAATTTTTATTGCCTTTTAAAACGTCTTTTTTCTTATTTAATTTATTGTCTCCATAGACATCGGATAAGGATTCGTTGATAAAAATTGGCAAATAGGTTTTACCTGTAATTTTGGACGTGTCGACTTGTTTAAATATAAACTCCATCCCTTTGAAAAGTTTATTTTGCTTAAAAGCACTATCAATAGAATTCATGTCAAATTCTACCTTTTCGTATTTTTCCATTTGATATTGGTCAAATTGTCGTAAGCCGTTTTTTCTTTTTCTTGCCCAAATTTTTCTAAGAATGTCTATTGCAGGATTGTTTTTTTTGGATGTCTTTCCAGCAAAAATTTTAACTTCATTTAGTTCTTCTCCATCAGATAAAGTAATCGACATATTGTAATTAACCGTTTTGGTCAATTGAATTTCTTTTGAAGTATAGCCAACAAATGAAATGGACAGAATTTTATGATTCTTTGGAGATTCAAGATAAAAACGCCCGTCTTCATTAGTAATTACTCCTTCTGAAGTACCTTTGAAAGCTACATTTGCGTAACCTATAGGTTTTTTGTTTTCATCTAAAACAATACCGCTTACCTTGGTTTGAGCCAAAATTACAGTAGTAAATAACAACAAAAAACTCAATAATAATTTACTTTTCATAATTAGAAATAAAAAAACTTCATCAGTGATGTGATGAAGTTTCAAATATAGTTATTTAGATTTATTAGAAGATTAAATTTATAGACTTCTTAGCTATTTTCTATCAATCCAACAATCTAACAATCTATTTTTTATACATTACTTTTTTAACGGCTTTAATAACATCATTTGCATTTGGCAACCATTCTTTAAGTAAAGTTGGAGAATACGGAGCTGGAGTGTCGGCAGTAGTAATTCTTTGTATTGGTGCATCAAGAAAATCAAAGGCACGTTCTTGAACAATGTAGGTAATTTCTGAAGCTACACTTGCAAATGGCCATGCTTCTTCAAGTACCACCAATCTATTTGTTTTTTTAACAGAAGTTAAGATTGTTTCGTAATCCATTGGACGTACGGTTCTTAAATCAATAATTTCACACGAAATACCTTCTTTTGCTAATTCTTCTGCAGCAAGGTGCGCTTCTTTAATTATTTTTCCAAAAGACACAATAGTAACATCGGTACCTGCTCTTTTAATATCAGCAACTCCTAACGGAATAGTATAATCACCTTCTGGAACCTCACCTTTATCGCCATACATTTGTTCTGATTCCATGAAAATCACTGGGTCATTATCACGAATGGCAGCTTTCAATAAGCCTTTAGCATCATAAACGGTTGATGGAACAACTACTTTTAATCCAGGAGTGTTAGCGAACCAGTTTTCAAAAGCTTGAGAATGTGTCGCTCCCAATTGTCCTGCAGAAGCCGTTGGTCCACGAAAAACCATTGGCATTGGAAATTGTCCTGCTGACATTTGACGCATCTTGGCAGCATTGTTTATAATTTGGTCTATCCCAACTAATGAAAAGTTGAATGTCATGTATTCTACAATTGGACGGCAACCGTTCATTGCTGAACCCACTGCAATTCCTGCAAAACCTAATTCGGCAATCGGTGTGTCTATTACTCGTTTAGCACCAAATTCATCAAGCATTCCTTTAGAAGCTTTGTAAGCACCATTGTATTCGGCAACTTCTTCTCCCATTAAATAAACGGATTCGTCACGGCGCATTTCTTCGCTCATGGCTTCACAAATGGCTTCTCTAAATTGTATCGTTCTCATATTTTATATGTGTCTAACTTTGAAACGCAAAAATAATTATTTTAAATTACTTTAAGCGCAAAATTGTTTTTAAATTAATTTCTCGAAAAGTTGTAGTTACTAATCTGAAAATGAAAATTATTCAATTTCAGAAACACGCAATGTATTTACCATTCCTTTATCGATAACAGGCATAGCGGCTAGATTAATTAGAAAATCGCCTTTTTCTACACAACCATTCTCTTTTGCCATGTTATTAATATCGGTAATCGTGTCGTCGGTACTTACAAATTTATCATAATAGAATGATTTAACGCCCCAAAGTAAATTCAATTGGGTTAGAATTCTTTTGTTAGACGTAAATACCAAAATATGAGATGATGGTCGCCAAGCCGAAATTTGAAAAGCAGTATAACCACTATTGGTCAATGTAGAAATCGCTTTTGCTTTTATGGCGTTGGCCATTGTGGCAGCGTGGTAACATATCGTTTTGGTAATAAATCTATTGGTTCGTACTTGTGGTGTGTTTTGAGGCACTTGAATTAGTGGAGAATCTTCAACTGCTTCAATAATTTGTGTCATTTGTTGAATAACCTGAACAGGATAGCTTCCTACTGATGTTTCTCCGGACAACATAACTGCATCAGCACCATCCATAACCGAATTGGCTACGTCATTCACCTCAGCACGTGTTGGCGTAAGACTTGTAATCATCGTTTCCATCATTTGCGTAGCAATAATAACAGGAATACGAGCGGTTTTGGCTCTGTTGACTAATTTTTTCTGAATTAAAGGCACTTCATGTGCTGGAACCTCAACCCCCAAATCGCCACGGGCTACCATTAAACCATCGCAATAGGCAACAATTTTATCAATGTTTTCAACACCTTCTGGTTTTTCGATTTTAGCTATAATTGGGATTTTATGTTCCGAATGCTTCGCGATAAGTTCTTGTAATTCTATTAAATCTTCGGCAGTTCTTACAAAAGAAAGGGCTATCCAATCTACTTTTTGTTCGATAGCAAAAATAGCATCTTTAATATCTTTTTTAGTTAAAGCTGGAAGAGAAACTTTTGTGTTAGGTAAATTCACTCCTTTTTTGGACTTCAAAGGTCCGCCTTGTATCACTCTACAAACCACTTCGGTAGTGCGGTTGGTTTCGATGGCTTCAAACATTAATTTTCCGTCATCAAGCAAGATTTTTTCACCTGGATTTACATCTCGAGGAAACTCTTTGTAATTCATATAAACGCGGTCGGCTGTACCAGGAACATCTTCCGCTGTTTGAAAGGTAATAATGTCTCCAGGATTAACGATTACATCTTCTTTCATAACACCAACACGAAGTTTAGGCCCTTGTAAATCTCCTAAAATGGCAGTAGTGTAACCAAACTCTTCATTCAATCCACGAATTAAATCGATTTTAGCTTTTACATCCGCATAATCGGCATGCGAAAAATTGACTCTGAATACATTTACTCCAGCTTCAATCATATCTTTTAAGACTTCTCTTGTACTACACGCTGGGCCAAGTGTGGCTACAATTTTAGTTTTTTTGTTTGTTGACATTTGTGTTAAAAAATTAAATTATTTTTTGATTTTATTTTTTCTGGAATTACAGCATAAACAGCCGTAATTCTATCTATTGTATTTAATATTCTTAAAAGCGTTTCAGTTTCCAATTCACTAGCAGTATTTTCTATTTTTAAAAAATAATCTACTTTTTTAAGTTCTGGTAATAAAAAAACAGGATACTCGATTTCCACTTCATTATTTAGAAAAAGATTTTGGCCGGTACTTTTCTTTTTTATAATAATTTCATTTTTATTTTGAACCAAACTCCATTTTGTATCGCTTGATTCATCAATGTAAGAAAATATAGAAAAATCCGCTTCGCCATCTTTTGTTTTGATGCCCATTCCCTCTTTGTTTTTACTTAAAATCACAGGAAGATTTTGATTGATAAAATACGCCAAACGATAATCTTCTAATGCAGTGTGAATGGCAATTAGCTCATAGTCAACTTCATCGAATTCGTCAAGGTGTAATTTCAACAGCGCCATCTGAAAATTAAATAAGCGGTAAATATACTATTTCTTATTAAGAAAAAGCATTTGACAATAACATCTTAATCTATTTTTAACTGCGAAAACGATATAGTTAAGAAATAATTAACTTATTCTATTTTCTTCAATACTAGAATAATAATTAAGAGCACGTTTTATTCTAATTTTGTTTTTTTAAAAAGCAATAAATGTTTGAACAAAAAAAAGTCTTCTAAATTTACGTTAGAAGACTTTTAAAGCAAAATTATTTTGATTAATTACCAAATCCGATTTGGAAACCCAATTGAAAATTTGGAGCTGCATCTTTGGTTTCGATTTCAAAAGGCTTTGGACTTGAACTATTAGTTTCAAAGTATTTACGAGTTGTGTTTGCAAAACCAACCCCGATATACGACTGAAAAGTGACATTTGAATCAGCAAAAATTTGTTTACCTATAATTAATGAAGCACCTACTTTGGTTTTGCTATCTGTTAGTCCAGAAAGTGATGATTCTTCATTGTATTCTCTGTTTGTCGATTTATAAAACAATTGAAGCCCAAAAGACCAACCCTCTATAGCGTCATAGTCTGAGGATGGATAATATTTGATTGTACCTCTAAAGGCACTTCCGATACCTGCTTTTTGGTTTTCAATATTATCACTTGAACTGGTGGATGAGAAAATATTGTTCGGCAAATAAGCATAGGTAATCCCTGCGGAACCTTCAACACTGAATTTAGGTGCGATTCTATATTCATAAATAATTGGAAACTCACCCGACACAAAGGCAAATAAATCGGTTTTAACTACCCATTTATAGGCGTTGTCATTAGTTCCAGGGCGAGTTGCTGCGCCAGTCGGAGTATAGACTTTTATTTTAGTGGGTGTAGGTTTTGGTGTTTCATCTTTTTTTACTTGTGAAAAACCATTAGTGATAGCTAATAATAATACTGGAAATAAGAATAATTTTTTTTTCATTTTTAAAATT
>CAIRNC010000249.1 GCA_903879875.1 uncultured Bacteroidota bacterium | reverse complement strand
CAATTTTCAATCTGGCGAGGGTTTATAAATTTAAATATGGAATCGTTTATTCTTGCATCGTATGATACACGTTCCTAACGTCGTCATCTTCTTCAATTTTTTCAATTAGTTTCTCTACGTCGGCAATTTCGGCTTCGGTGAGTTCTTTTGTAATTTGAGGAATTCGTTCAAAACCAGAAGATAAAATTTCTAAATGTCTGCTTTCTAACTCTTTTTGAATAGTACCAAAACTACCAAAAGGCGCATAAATTAAAATGCCATCTTCGTCTTCAAACACTTCTTCGGCACCAAAATCGATAAGCTCTAGCTCTAATTCTTCGGCATCCAATTGTCCTTTTGGGATTCTAAAATTACAAGTATGGTCAAACATAAATTCTACCGAACCTTGTGTGCCCATTGTACCGTTACATTTATTAAAATAACTTCTGATATTAGCAACCGTTCTATTGTTGTTGTCGGAAGCAGTTTCAATTAAAATTGCAATTCCATGAGGTGCATAACCTTCAAAAAGAATTTCTTTGTAGTTGGCGGTGTCTTTATTACTTGCATTTTTTATGGCACGTTCTACATTTTCTTTTGGCATATTAGCCGCTTTGGCATTCTGAATAACGGCTCTTAATCTCGAATTGGCATCAGGATTTGGGCCTCCTTCTTTAACTGCCATTACTATATCTTTTCCTATTCTGGTAAATGTTTTGGCCATTGCCGACCAACGTTTCATTTTTCTACCTTTTCTGAATTCAAACGCTCTTCCCATTTCTAAAATATATTATTTTTTTGCAAAAATAAGGTTATTACTTGTTTTAACAACTTTTTTTTTAATCTATCGGAACGTGTTTTGATATAAACTCATTTCCGATTTGATTCCAATTATTGATAACATTGGAACGTTCTGCATTAAAGTTGTTGTTTGCGTTATTATAAACGCCAACTTCTTTGTTTACTTGATCTACTAAATTGTTGAAAGTTTCAATTTCTTTGGATGTTCTTTTTTCAGCCGCTTTGCTTTCAATTGTTTTTTTGCTATCTTCTAATTTTTGATTCATCATTAAATAAGTCACAACGCTTGGAGCTAATACTAACGCTTCTTTTTTGGTAAATTCCAATACTTTTTTGGTGGCATTTGCAAGCATCATGTCATTATCATAGCCTTTATAAGTTTTTAGTTTTTCAACACCTTCGTTTGAATAACGTTCAAGCGCATTGGCATTTTGCTGAATGGCATTCAAATCATTGGCAGCAATCGCTTTCATTAGGCTATTTTCGGTATAATTTACTTTGTAAAAAATAAGATACAATTGCGTATGATTGGCATACACTTCATTTGAAATTTTCATTTTTTTACCCAATTCACTTTGGTCTTCAGTAATTTGAATGTTGTATTTATTAGCAAATATTTTTTGATTGGCGTTTAGCTTATCCACCTCATCATTTATTTTTTTATTGACTAAATCTCGAGCAACAATATAGGCTTCCATCGCGTCATACGATTGATCGGCAACCTCTTGCATGTCAATGATTTTATCATATTCTTGATTTATGTTTTTTTCTGATATAGCAAAATAAGCTAGCAATTGATTTCGATATTCGACATCGCCCTTGTAGCCGTCTTTCAAAGCTTCAATTTTTTTGGTGGCATTTTGAATACTCGTTACTAGTTTTTTTCGAGTTGCATCAATGCGTCGAGCATTTTTGCTGTGTGCTGCCGCCAAAGTATATTTCCATGTTGACTTAGAAATAATGTCGGTTTCTTTGGCAATGTAATTCAAATATTCTACAGGCGATTTAAACTCTTGAGCATTAGTAAATGCTACGATAAAGAAGAGTAGGAGTGTGGTTACTTTTGTTTTCATGGGTTGATGGTGTTATTTGTTTAAAATAATATAGTCGTTTAAAATGGCAATACTTTCATCAATATAGGAATTGACTTTTAAATCTTTAATCTTAAAAATATTGCTTTCTTTTAGAAAATCATCGTATTGCATTTTTTCTGAATCAAATGAATTATTTGAAATTTTACAGCTACTTTCAATGGTAATCAGTTTTTTTACTTTTTTCCAAAGGGGGTCAATCTCATGAATTTCTTTAAACAAATCATTTAATGTTATCCGAATTGGTTTTTTCTGTGAATTATAAATGACATCAATTTCTTTATTTAAACCAATAATCTCATTAAAACGAGCATTTTTTTTAGTCCTAATATAACTAAGTTCACTAATATTTGAAAAATTATTGGTCAAAGGAGTAAACCGATATTTTGTAATAATAGAGTCGTATTTTAAGGCTCTTTTGTAACTGGTTTCCCGTGGAATTTGTTTGTCAAATAAAGCTGGAATTGAAATGTCTGGAACAATGCCTTTTATCTGATGACTTTCGCCAGTGACGCGATAAAATTTCCGGATGGTTAATTTCACGAAATCTTCCGAATTGTTTTCATCTAAAGGCATAATATTTTGCATACTTGCTTTCCCTAATGAGGTGGTTCCTACAATAATTGCCCGATTGTAATCTTGCATTGCAGCTGCAAAAAACTCACTAGCTGATGCCGAGTTGCCATTGATTAAAATTACAATTGGCCCGTTGTAAACCGAACCTCGGTTGCTGTCTTTCAAAACGTTTTGCTTGTTTTTATTGTCAACCAAAATAGAAATTGGCCCTGCATCTACAAACATTCCTGCTAATTTTATAGCTTCTTCCATCGAGCCGCCACCATTGTCTTGCAGGTCGATTATTAAACCATTAATATTGTCTTTTTGTAGTTTTACAATTTCTTTCGCCACATCATCGGCGCAACCTTGTATACCATTGGCATCAAAATCAGAATAAAAACTAGGTATATTGATGTAACCGATTTTGGTTTCTTTTTCAAGAATGTAGCTGTAAACGTTATTTGATGTGGCTTTCATCAATTGTTTTTTCAATAAAACCACAACTGTACTTCCATCTTTTTTCCGAATTGTTTTCATCTAAAGGCATAATATTTTGCATACTTGCTTTCCCT
>CAIRNC010000248.1 GCA_903879875.1 uncultured Bacteroidota bacterium | reverse complement strand
TTTGAAGTTGAAAATTGATATTCTTCATTATAATTCTCGCATTTTAATTCATTTATTAATTTTTCCATTTTTCTCACAAATATAATTTATTTTACTTTCTCAACATCTCAAAATACTCTCCTAGAAATTGATTTTCAAAACTAATAGTCAAATACTTAGTCAAAGGAATAGGTTTTACAAATCCTTCCCATTTGGTAAGTAAGTCCCCAATTACATAATGAGCTTTAAAATTTATATGTTCTAAATAATCTTGAACATCGTGAAATCCTAGTTTATCCCAGTTTGTTTTCTCACCATCAATAAATAATCCTACGGAAGAATTACTTGAATAATGTTCTTGATTATCTATGTTTTGTAACATTTTTAAAATAGTTACAACGTCATAATTGATATGATATAGATTTAGTTTTCTTCCATAATGTGTCAATTCATATCTAGAAATAAAAGGATTTTCTATTTTTGATAAATTATCTATATAATTCATTCCATATTGATTCTCTAATTCAGAAACCAAATATTCTAAAACTAGAGGCAACTCTTTTAGAGATTCATTTTGCTTTGAAAGTACTTCAAAATCATTTAAAATCATTTCAACATAAGCTTGTCTTAAATACATATGTCTTTGAAAAAAATTATGAAGAAATCCTCTTGGGTCAATTAGAACAATAGTATCCACTTTAAAATCCCCAAATAATTTTAAAACTTCATCTAATATATAAAATTGGCTATAATGAGTATTGGTAAAATATAAACAGTGACCATCTCTCACATCGTTGGTTAATAAAGAGATCAGGTCTTTTTCTTTGGCATGAGTAATCATAATAAAAAAGGTTTTATAATTTATTGATAAGTTGATAAATTATGAATACAAGCGAAGATTATAACTTCACTTGTATTCACCTTTATTAGTAACTAGTCTCAGAACCACCGCCACCTGAATTTATTGTTTTTTTATATCTTCTACCATTATTACACGTAATAATAAGTGTTTGACTATCAATAAATTTGATTTTACTAATTTGGTTGTAGCATTCACAACGAAAATCAGATTGACTACTCCAACTACCATCTTCTCTAATAGTACAAATTTTAGTCTCTCCATTTAATCTCCAATAAATTAAATAGTATTTACCATTTAGTTGACCTTCAGCAAAATCAACAATTGGATTAGATGAATATCCATATTCAAAAGTAGAGGTAGTATTACCTTTTTTTAACATTAGATTCCCATTAGAAATAAAATAATCTGCGGTTTGTGCTTTTACGCTTCCAAAAGTCAATAAAATTATTGCTAGTAATAGTATTCGTTTCATTTTTTTAAAATTTAATTTTTATCCCTACTCTTTCGGATTTTCAGGTTACTCCTTTCAATTTTATACTATAAAAATATTTCAAGGAGGCTCTCGAGATACTCTAGTTTTTATTTTATATTTCATTTGAGATTGTGTTAAAATTACTTGTAAATTATGAAAACCCAATGCTAGGCTTGTCTGACTTTCTAAAGTTCATTTCCTGTTTAACATAAAAATGGAATTTTTCAGGATTTGATGTTTCAGTACCAAATAACAATTGCTCTGTTAAACATCTTTTTTTTACATTATCAATCTGACCTCCTGTTAAAGAATGGTCTGCACTCACTTTTCGTAAAAAATTCTCTTCAACAATTGGAAATTGTTCTTTTAGAATTGAAAAGCGAGTAGTCTTATCAGGCTTTTCAAAATAAAGCTTATAGAGAATCCTTCTGTCAAAAGCGCTATCCATGTTGATTAGCATATTAGTAGTAGCTATGAAGATTCCCTTAAAGTCTTCCAACTCCTGAAGCAACATATTTTGAACTGAATTAAACATTTGGTCTACAGATTTTTGCACTACATTTCGTTTGCTGAAAATGGCATCAGCCTCGTTAAACAACATAATAGGTGTTCGTTCAAAATGAGCAACTGCTTCTCTATACTCCTTGAAAACCCTACGGATATTCTTCTCAGATTCTCCGATAAACATATTGTGTAGCAAACTCAAATCTACCATGATAATTACTCTGTTATTTTGTTTGGCAATTTGTTTCACTAATTCCGTCTTTCCAGTTCCAGCATCACCATGAAATAACATTGTTAAGCCAGGTTGCAAACCTTGCTCTGTGAATCGAGTTATTATATCGTCATAAGCATCAGATGTTAGTTGAAAGACCTCTTCAATTTGAGTTTGATTCTCGTTAAAGAAAAGCTTTTTTTCAATGATATCTTCTGGTTTAATAGGCAACGTTAATTTAGGTAAAAACGGTTTTTTAGCGTTAGAATCTGGTTTTCCATATTGCAATTGATCGGATATACGTTCACCTAAACTTACCGCTGAAAAATCAGCTAAGAAAGGACTGTTAAAAACTAGAAAGCCTTCTTTAAACAAAATGCTTTTTCCAGAACGCACTTTATTTTTAAATACATAGGGGAATGACGGGTCTATTGCAAATTTCTCTAAATCATAGTCTAAGTCAAACTCTTCAACCCCTAAATAGGTATTGGACATCATATAAAACAGAATTACTTTTTCTTCATAGTCAATTTGTTTATTTTCAAAAATAGAATCAATAACCGAAAAGGAACGAAACTTTGAAACATAGCTTAAAATTACATCAATGATAAAATCACTTTCGTTACCAGACAAAATATTTTTTATAAAGCCAAAAATTTTAAACATTGCCTCTACAATATCATCTGGAATAATAATTTCCAATAATTCCTTGTCATTATTCAATACAGCATTCATTACCTCTTTAGAAAAAGAATAGTCATTAATTGTTTGTGCTTCATAGGCCTGTCTGTTTGGAATTAACCAGCCTTTCTTTTTAAATTCTGTTAAAATAGTATTAGTCAATAAATATTCTATCGGTTGAAAACCCATATATCTCATTATTCGATAAACATCGAATTTATTTCCTGAAATTTGTTCACACAACAGTACTGCAACAATAGCAGCTGTCTTTTCTTCCACATCAAAAAATGTCTGGATTAAATCCAAATCATCTTTTGCTTCGGAAATAAAATCATCTGTAGAAAAGATTTTCGAATCTCTCATTTCATAGATAACACAACAACTTTTAATAAGTGGGTTTTGCAAAAGGGCATTCATAAGATTAAGGTTTAAATTTTTGTAATAGTATTGTCTTTAATCGCAATAATAACGGATGTTTCAAACTGTTCATTATTATAAATTAGTAGTGTATATATACCATCTGTAAGTGCATAATTTCCAGTTGGTATAGGTCCTGAAATAGTTGTTCTGTAAAAATAAAACAATACTTTTTCTGGATGTTCACCTATTATCTCAGAAGAAACAGAAGAGTCAAAGCAGCCATAGGCATTAACTTTTTTTTGATATTTTTTATTCATTTGCTCTTGATTAGCAAAAAAATCATGGTACCTTTCAGTTCCTAATATTATTTTATCACCGTAAACTTCCATCGAATAACAACCACAATTGGACAAGGTTAGTATTAAATCAGTGGCTTCAATTAAAGATGTTTCCTCAATCGAAAAAAACCTTTAAAATGACCGACTTTAAAGGAGGCCAACTGAGCCACTATTGGATTAGAAAATCCAAAAATTAATATGATAAGTACGCTGATTATTATTGGTCGCTTTTTCATGACATATTTTTTTAAATACAACAAGTACAATCCTCATTACCTGGAACAGTAACACCATACCATTTCAAAATAGTGGGCATGCCTTTGGCGGCATTAAAAGGACTGTAATTCAAATAATGTTGCGTTCTTCTGTTTGCCCAGAAATAATAATTATAGTTCAGTTCTTGACTTTGAGATGCTAAAATACTTGGCGTATTTTGCGACAATTCTATCAAGGCTAACTTAACCATCATATTACAAATAGGTAATATATCTGAAGACAATCCGACTTGTATAAAACTATCCTTCTCTTGCGGGGAAACATAAGCGGGAAGCAACTCGGATACTTGTCTAACGGAAGAAATCTCCTCTTCAGAGCCATATTTCATTGTTCCATCATCATTGATTAAACAAGCATAACAAGGCTTTGTATTCCCTCTCAAAATAAAAACATCACCTCCTTCAGCTCTAGTAACTGCTCTGCCAAAAATTACAGTTTTATTTAATTCGATAGCCACTTGGTTAATATTGTGGCGACTTCGGTTGGTATCCGTCGCACAAATAGTAAGGTCGGCAGTTGTCAACAACTCTCGTAACAAGGGTATATTATCATTGATGGAAACTTCATGCGTTTCCACTTTAGCATACGGATTTTTTTGTAGAATCAAATCCCGAACGGCTTTAGTCTTAAACCGCCCTAAGTCATTTATGCCGCTTTGATGTCTCGCTATATTCTGTAACTCTAGAAAATCCATGTCAACTAATATAAATTTTCCTATTCCTGCCTTGGCAAGTTCAATAGCAATGTTACTTCCAAAGCTTCCTAACCCCACAATTAGAACACTCTTTTCTTCCAAAGTCCCAATTTCCAATAATCCTTTACTTCTAGAATATAAATCGCATTTTTGAGGCACAAAATGAATGTCACAACCTATTACACTACCAATATCAAACAGATGTGCCTTGTGTTCCAACTTTTCAGCACCTTGATACAAGCAAATCAATAGCAAATGAGTTCCATTTTTCGGATGGTCGAAAAGGTATTCATAAAAAGTCTCTCGACTATCTTCAAAAGCTTCTAAATCTTTAAACACTCTAATGTAAGCCACTGCTGGGTAACCTGATGGTGCCACTTCAGGCGCTTTGGTATACACATGATAAACATACTCTCCTCTCCATTCATAAGCTACTCCCGTAGTTTGCTCAACATTTGAAGCAAGCACCTCCAATAATTGTTCTTCATATAAAAAAACTTTAGGTCTCATAGGCTATTAGTATTAGCAAATCCATCTTGGGCAATAGAATTGATAGTTGTGGCATCAGCTGGCAAAATATCGCTGGGTTTTGCAACGACAAACTCACCTGTGGAAGGATCAAATACCAATTGAGTTGCAGGCTTACGATTGCCTTTGTTTAATTGGTCTAAAGATTGCAATACTTGTGTATTGCTAGCTGGAATAATTGCATTTTTGTTCATAAATAAGTAGTATAAAATTATAATTAAGAATCCTAACATTGTAAATAATCATTTATTGATTTGCCGTTTTTTAAATGCCCTTCATAGGATTCAATCCAAATCTTGACCTTTAATACTACCTTGTAAAGACTTTGATTTGGGTTCCAGTTGCCAGGTACGAAATGACAAATCTGTACTCCTTTAGCATCATTTTCTAGAATATGCATCTCATGACTAAAAGCAGGTAATTTTTTCCCTTTAAAGGTTTTCAATCCTTTTGGATAAACAATAAAAGCGGTGGGCATCTCTATTGGGTAAATTTCTGAAAGCTCAATCCTGATTTGATAGATGTTTCCCGATTGTGACTTTACCCCAACCAATAGCACTTCTTTTCTTCCGTCAATGGTAAAAAGAAATTTATTAGCAAAATACCGTTTCAAGACGGCAGTTTCAAAAAGCAGCCTTGACTCATTCATGGCATTCTTCTTTAAGCTCATCAACTTGAGAAGCTAATTCAATTATATAGTTTACGGTATTTAAAACCAATGAGCCACTAGAATGCCATGAGTAAGTTTTAATAGGTAAATACTTAAACCATTCAAAATCAAAACTGGCTACTACTGGAGCAGTTGTTGGGAATTCCTCAGTAAAGGTTACCTTGATTATCTTTCCTTCGGGAGTTCCAAACAACAAATAAACTAAACCTGTTCTGTCATCTAGATTTGCTCTAACAGAATTAAATTGCTGGTTTAATTTGTGCATAATTCCATTTAAAACTTCACGGTTTTTTTTGGTATGTAGCCAGTAGTTTATAGGATAATCAGGTTTCGTATAGACATGTTCTTCAAGAGTGGTTTCTACTAACTCAACTAAGTTAGCCCTTTTAGTTTTAGGTTGATATAAATACGATGTACAATTCGCATCAAAAACGGTTCTAATAGGTGACTCACCAGGAAGCACTACAAATCCAGAATGGTCATAAAGTTGTTCTTTCCCTCTAGTGTATTGAAATGCATTAATAGTAGTGCTATTTTCGTTTACTATATTGCCAATCATTAAAAGAAATCGATTTAGATAATATGAATTCATTGCTTTTACAACAGTAGCAGAATCATGTTGAGACGGTTTTTTTAATTTAAGTTTGTGGTGGGAATGAAAATTTCCCAAATGCTGCAAACCATGCGTTTTACGCAATTCATCCCCAATTGACTTTAGATAATCTTCATCTTGATGAAACAAAGTAGCGGTTCTCTTGGCATTGTTGCCAGGACCAATTACATATTGAACTACCGCATGCCCTGAGTGCGACCAGAAGCCGAAAAGGTCACATCCTGTTTCGGTTTCAGGATAGTCTAAAATGCATTGAGCGAGAAAATTTAACTCAGATTCGTAGATGAGAACTTTGGATTGAATGTTGACCATGACCATAGTGTTTTAATTTCGATGCAAACGTAAAACCAAAGTGTACCATATCAATGGAACATTATTTAACATGTACCATTGATATGGTACACTATTTGTATATCTTTGTCGAAAAAATTAAAAATAGTAGTATGACTAAAATATATAATTCAGAACAAAAGAGAAGAATATCAATTCTATTAAAAAAACTTAGCGGAAATAAAAGAGCAACTAGAAAAGAAATAATTGAAGCTTATACAGATAAAAATTTAATAGCAATTGAAAGAAGCCAATTTGGTAGAGATATAAATTTGTTAAAAGAAAAGGGGGTGTCAATACTTTGCGAAAAGAATCAATATTTCATTGAAGGTGAGATACCAAAATCAATTTTTATTGATATGGATGAGAAAGAAAAATTCACATTACCCATTTTATTTAATCTTGTAAATCTTCAAAAAGAAGTTGACTCTGTAATTTGGTTAAAAGATGAATTAGAAACTAAATATGGAATTCTTGAGGATGATTGGCAAGATGACACATATTTTTCATCCACAATTCCACATTGGAAAGATGAAATACATGTTATTCCATTAGCTATAGATATAATTAAAAGAATGAAAAATGAGGAAGTTATTACCTTTGAATACAAACCAGTAAATACTTATTTAAATAATGAAGTTGTCATTATGGCTCCTCTTCAAATTCGTTTATATGATGGTAGGTATTATCTTTTTGGAGTAGAATATAAGAATGGTGCGTATGACAAAAAAAAATTAAGATTAATTGAAATTGATCAAATTAGAGGTTGGAAAGTTTCGCAAATTCAAGTAGAGGGAATTGAAAAAAACTTTGACTATACTGATTTATACAATAGTATGGATGTAAAAAGATATTTTTATAATTGTTTAGGAGTTGTTATTCCTGATAATAATAAAGAGGCTGTTTCAATAAAAATCAAATTTTGTGATTGGGCTAAATCGTATGTTAAAAACAAGAAAATACATCACTCTCAGATACCAATTGAAGAAACACATGATTATATTATAGTTCAAATATGCGTATATGAAACTTATGAAGTAGACTTTTTATTAGGTAGGTTTAGGGAATACGCAGAAAGACTTGACAATCCTAACGGATTAATGACTTATAACGAATATTGTAGAATGATAAAAAAACAAAATTAAAATGAAAACAGTAGAAACTTTTGTAGTACGTTCAATTAAAATTAATCCTGAAATTTTATTTATTACTGAAAATTGTCCAAATTTAGATATGTATGTATATCGTAAATTAATAAAGAAAAACTATAAAGGAGCCAATAATTTACTAAACAATTTATGTAGTGTTACAAAAATAAGTGGTGCTGATGAAAAAGGTCGATTAGATAAATTTATGGAAAAATATGCTGTTATTGATACCTATAAAAATGGAGAAAAATGGAAAAAATCAACCAAATCAAAACCCGGTACACCACGGTATAGTGCTAAAGAAATATGTGCTGATATAGTATATCTAAATCCCAAACAAATAATATTTACTTGTATACGTTCAAATGGAGGTAAATTTTTTGAAGAAATTTTAAGTGAACTTAAAAAAGTAAAATTAGATA
>CAIRNC010000247.1 GCA_903879875.1 uncultured Bacteroidota bacterium | reverse complement strand
TTTGTTCATTTTGATTGTTTTATTTTCAATAACTAAATTTTACCAATTGGTTTAAAATTAATTATTTATTGCTATGACCATCTCTAAAACCTTCTCTCCAACATGGCGGAACCTCTCCAATCATTCCATTGCCTCTATTGCATTCTCGAAGATATGTTTCAGGGTCATCCCATAGAGAATTTTTTCCAATTTTATATCCAATTTTATATCCTTCATTTGAAGAATCACATTTTACTTCATCCTTCTCTTTTCCGCTTCCATAAGAAATGAATAAAAATATACTTATGAGAGCTATTGAACTAATTATTTTAAAAAAATTATTTTTCATATTATAAGTTTTTTGAATTAATATTATACAAATTTTATTGAAACCAAACAATAAAGAATTATTTTATTACCATCCTTTAGACCATGAAGGTATGCCACTAGAACTGTTAAGTGCTGGCTGATTCAATCTTTCATCAGAAATAAACCAAATTGGTGATAATACTCTATAAGTTAAACTTACATTACTTTCATCAAATAACAAGTATCTACATATATAACCATCAACATCTCTTGTTGGTTCACCAAGAGTAAAATCATGGGTATGAGTTTCAACATTCATATCAAAAGGGTCATTTACATTTGAAATGCAATCCCATATTTTTAATTTATTCCCTTGAATTTCAAATCTATACCTCCAAGTTTCATTTGGGCTTCCTGTATGCTTTTCCCATGACCATTTACCTTGTAAATAGGTTTCAATTGCTTTTGTGTCATTAATATCTATTTTTATCTTTTTTGTCTCTTCACCGCCACTGCCAAAGGCAATGAGCAAAAAAATACCAGCAATTACAATTGAACTAATAATCTTTAATTTTTGTTTCATTTTTAATTAATCTAAATTTTGAATATCAAAAGTTAATTCCCAGAATACATATCAAGGTCTTCATCTCTATATGTATGGTATTCATAACAATCCCTTTCAAATGTGACTAAACCAAGATAATCAGGAGTACCATCTTCATGTTGAATATAAGCATACCTATCTTTGCCTAAATTACTATGATATTTTATAACAGTATAGTTATTTGTTTTAAACCCTCCACTAGAAAAGTAATTTTCAACTTCTGCTGGTAAATTATTTTCTACAATTTGCCAAGTTCCAGAAAAATTATTATTATTTGTTTTGGATTGCCCAAGTGTATAACCCGACTCTTTATTTGCGGTTGATATATCTCTATCCTCTTTGGAAGTGTATGTACCATCACAATTTAATATTGTAATTGAGGTAGTTGTAATATCAAGTCCTTCGGTTGTATGTGAGCTAGTAAATTCTTTACCACAAAATGATTCTTTGGAGTTTTTTTTTCCATTCTGTTTTCTTTTCGTCATTACCACTACCAAAAGCGGAAAATAAAAAAGTAGCGATTATAAATGTTGAGCTAATAATTTTAAGTGAATATTTTTTTGTTTTCATTTATAATTACTGATTGTTTTTAATGTTATTTATTAAAGTCATATTGTTTATCACAGCATTATTGAAACCATCAACATAATAACCATGGTCTTTTTCTGTACCATTAGGAAATCTAGTATTAAATAATATTCTTGCTTCAGAAGGAGTAAGTATAATTCCCCCGTTTAAGGTATTGGTAAAATCTTCCTTGCCAGCTTCGTAAACAGTATTTCTATCATATACAGGAGAGTTGTTTGTTGAAGAATTATTATCATCTTTTGGCGAACTTGATGAACTGCTTTCAGGAGGAGAGTTATTTTCTTGTTTTGATTTTCCACTTCCAAATGCTATTATGAAAAATGCCCCAGCTATTAGCATTGAGGAAATAATTTTAAAATA
>CAIRNC010000246.1 GCA_903879875.1 uncultured Bacteroidota bacterium | reverse complement strand
AATTTTAAAATTTATTTATTAATAGTAGCTCTAATTACATTTATTTTAACTGTACAGAAATTTGAAATATGGCCACTTAGAACATTAATTTTAATAATTTCTGGAATTATAGTTTTCTCTATAAAATTTTATTTAGACAATAAAATAGACAAAATCAAAATCTTTAATCATCAATCTAAAATCTAAAATCAATTATGTTCGTACGAATTGTAAAAATGAGTTTTCACGAAGAAAACATTCCTGCTTTTTTGGGAAATTTTGAGCTTATGAAAACCAAAATTAGAAATGCCCACGGCAATCGTTTATTGGAATTGTATCAAGACAAAAATGATGCATGCATTTTCTTTACCTATAGTTATTGGGAAACCGAAGAAGATTTAGAAAATTACCGAAAATCAGTTCTATTTAATGATGTTTGGGCGTTTACAAAAAAATTATTTAATGCAAAACCCGAAGCTTGGAGTGTTGATAAATTAGTTACTTTAGCTTAATCTAAACAATAAAATTTTAAAATAAATGGAAGTATTTTTAAATCCAAGTGCTTGGATAGCCTTGTTAACATTGACGTTTCTAGAAATCGTCTTAGGAATAGATAATATTATTTTTATTTCAATTGCTACCGGAAAATTGTCGCCCGAAGTGCGTAAAAAAGCCACCAAAATCGGGATGTTTTTGGCAATGTTTATGAGAATCGCTTTATTATTTGGAATTAGTTTATTAATTGCCATGAAAGAGCCTTGGTTAACCATCGATTTCAGTTGGTTTTCAGCACAAATTACAGGACAAAGTTTGATTTTGTTGCTTGGAGGATTGTTTCTTTTGTACAAAAGTACCAACGAAATTAGAGAAAAAGTAGATGAAAAAGGCCATGAAGAAGCATCTTTAAAAAACGATGCTAAAAAATCATTTGGAAAAGTATTGATTCAAATTATTTTAATAGATATTGTGTTTTCGTTTGATAGCATTTTAACAGCTGTCGGAATGACTAACGGTGTTGAAGGCGCTATTTACATTATGATTGCAGCTGTAATAATTTCCGTTTTAATTATGATGCAATTTGCTGTTCCTGTAGGTAATTTTGTAAACAAACATCCTTCTGTACAAATTTTAGGCTTGACTTTTTTAGTATTGATTGGCTTTATGTTGATTACTGAATCGGCACATTTGGCGCAAGCTTCTTTCTTTGGAAATCATGTAGATGTCGTTCCTAAAGGTTATTTGTATTTTGCTATTAGTTTTTCACTTTTAGTAGAAGTATTGAACATTAAAATGGCAAAAAATAAAGATAAAAAGTAATCCCTAACAATTAATTTCAATACAAAAATTAGTATTGCATTTACAAAATATTATAGACCGTGTCTAAATATTATTTTTTAAAGGAATACAATGTTTCTTAATAGTTTTAAATTAATTAAATTCGCAACATAAATTAACAATCAAGACAATGAATAAAAAAATAGTAATCGTAGCTGCTGCAAGAACACCAATAGGAAGTTTTATGGGTGCATTGTCAACCGTTTCGGCACCACATTTAGGAGCTGTAGCTATCAAAGGCGCTTTGAATAAAATAAATTTAGACCCAAACTTAGTTGACGAAGTTATAATGGGAAATGTAATTCAAGCGGGTGTTGGTCAAGCACCGGCAAGACAAGCAGCATTATATGCAGGTTTACCTAACACTGTAATTGCATCAACTGTAAACAAAGTTTGTGCTTCGGGAATGAAAGCAGTTATGCAAGGAGCTCAAGCCATTATGGCTGGCGATGCCGAAATTGTTATTGCTGGTGGAATGGAAAACATGAGTATGATTCCTCATTATCTCCATTTAAGAAACGGGTATAAATTTGGACCTGCATCAATGATTGATGGGATGCAAAAAGACGGGCTTACAGATGCTTATAACAATAATGCTATGGGAGTTAGTGCTGATTTATGTGCGTCAGAATATAAAATTACACGAGAAGCTCAAGATAAATTTGCAATTCAATCTTATGAGCGTTCCGCTAAAGCGTGGGGAGCAGGAAAGTTTGATAATGAAGTTGTACCAGTAGCTGTACCACAACGTCGTGGTGAGCCAATAATGGTAACCCGTGACGAGGAATTTACGAATGTAAAATTAGATAAAATTCCATCTTTAAATGCCGTTTTCACAAAAGAAGGTACCGTTACAGCTGCAAATGCGTCTACTATAAATGACGGTGCTGCTGCAGTAATTTTAATGTCAGAAGAAAAAGCTATAGCATTAGGTTTAAAACCTTTAGCATACATCAGAAGTTATGCTGATGCTGCACAAGAACCAAATTGGTTTACTACTGCACCTGCCAAAGCGCTTCCAAAAGCATTAAAAAAAGCAGGTTTAGAAATAAAAGATGTTGACTTTTTTGAATTCAATGAAGCCTTTGCTGTTGTTGGTTTAGCCAATGCGCAAATTCTTGGTTTAAACAATGACACTATTAATGTAAATGGTGGTGCTGTCGCTTTAGGTCATCCTCTTGGATGTTCTGGAGTTCGTATAATTGTTACATTAATGAACGTTTTGGATCAGAATAATGCAAAAATTGGAGCAGCTGCTATCTGTAATGGTGGTGGTGGTGCTTCGGCAATTGTTATTGAAAGAGCATAAATAAATAGAAGTTTGTGGGTTGAGTTTTTATAAAAATACTTAACCCACAATACTTTATAAAATGATTTAATTTAATGTTTGGAATTTGTAATTTAGCTAATATTCCCTTACGATTAGAACCAACCGACCGAAGCGAAATTGTTTCTCAAATATTATTTGGTGAACATTTTGAAGTTTTGGAACAATTGAAACAATGGAGTAGAATAAAACTGCATTATGATGGATATGAAGGTTGGATTGACAGCAAACAATTCAAAACAATTACTGCTATACAATTTAAAACTTTATCAGAGGAACCGATAGTTTTAAATTCCGATTTGGTTGAATATATTACGGCTCCAAATGATGTATTAATTCCAATTACCTTAGGAGCTTCATTATCTTTTTTGGAAAAAGATGATATAAATACTGAAAAATTTGATTTTGAAGGTAGTAAAATCAAAGGAATACAACCCAAAAATCATGTTATTCAAACCGCATTTTTATACCTCAATGCTCCCTATCTTTGGGGCGGAAAAACACCTTTTGGCATTGATTGTTCTGGTTTTACTCAAATGGTTTATAAGTTAAACGGCTATCATTTACTTCGCGATGCTTCGCAACAAGCTACTCAAGGAGAAGCCTTGAGTTTTATTGAAGAAAGTGAACCCGGTGATTTGGCTTTTTTTGATAACGAAGACGGAAACATTATTCACGTTGGTATCATAATGAATGACAATTATATTATTCATTCCAGTGGAAAAGTTAGAATTGATCGTTTAGACCATCTTGGAATTTATAACGCCGAAACAAACAGGCATACCCATAAATTAAGAGTAATTAAGAAAATTATTTAAAACATTATTGAGCTATATCATTATATAATTATGAGGTATTATTTTAATATAAAATTCTTTACATTTTTAAGTATTTAAAAAATATCTATAAATATCAAATATATTTTTTT
>CAIRNC010000245.1 GCA_903879875.1 uncultured Bacteroidota bacterium | reverse complement strand
CAACCCAACAGAAATAGCTAACTTGCAAATAGGTAATAACTTTGCTGCAGGTATATACAACGTAATTGTTTCTCAAGCCAACGAAATGAAAGCTATTCGTTTGATAAAGAAATAGTTGTTTGTTTTAGGTAGTTGTTTAAACTGAACAATATTTTTCTAACAACAAAACCTCTTTAATTTCAATTGAAATTAAAGAGGTTTTGTTGTCTAGAATATCTGTATTAATACATTCAATATTAAACAAAAAAATATTTTATTTTTAAGCAAAAAGTTGCGCAACAATGTCAAAAGAGTTGCGCAACATTGAGGTAAATGCTAAGCAAGTTTATGATAAATGCTAAGCAACAATTAGGACAGAGTTGCGCAACATTTTTATTTAATCACAAGTTAAAGATAGTGATTGTGTTATATTTAATTAAAATAACGATTCATACTATTTTTTGAGATTATAGAAGTTCTAAAACACGTTCTAAAGCCATGCCTCTAGATCCTTTTATTAAGATAGTACTATTCTGAATTTTGTGCTTCAATAAATAGTTGGAAAGGGCTTCGAAGGTTTCATGAAAAAAACAGTTAGAAGCGTTTGTCTTATTAGTATAAAAAGCTTTACCAATAAAATGATAACTAATATTGTCTTGATTTTCTACTAGAGCAATCAAGTTTTTATGTTCAGTTTGACTTTCATTTCCTAATTCAAACATATCGCCAAGGAGTGCAATTTTATTAGGTTTTTCTAACTGTATAAAATTCTCAATGGCTACTTTCATACTGCTAGGGTTAGCATTATAGGCATCCATTATTATCGAGTTACTATCTTTTTTTAGAATCTGTGAACGATTATTTTCTGGGATATAACTTTCTAGAGCTATCTTAATATTTTTATCATCAATTTCAAAGTATTTTCCGATAGCAATAGCCGCGTTTATATTATTTGCATTATATAAACCAATTAAATGGGATTGAATCTCAGTTTGATTGAATGCCACGGTTACAAATGGATTAGCTGTAATTTTATTTATATTTAAATCAGCTTCTTGATTGTTTAATCCAAAGGTAAATGATTTTATTTTTTTTGTTTTCTCCACTTGTATGGAGTCATCAAGATTAACAAAAGTCATTTTGTTCGCTTCTGTCAAGTAATTGTACATTTCGCATTTACCTATAATGACACCTTCAAAACCACCAAAGCCTTCTAAATGAGCTTTTCCAAAATTGGTAATATAACCATAATCAGGTTGTGCAATTGCACATAAAAATTCAATTTCTTTTTGATGGTTGGCACCCATTTCTACAATTCCAATTTCGGTTTCTTTATTAAAGGAAAGTAAAGTAAGTGGAACTCCAATATGATTG
This sequence comes from uncultured Bacteroidota bacterium, assembly GCA_903879875.1. Lineage (GTDB taxonomy): Bacteria > Bacteroidota > Bacteroidia > Flavobacteriales > Flavobacteriaceae > Flavobacterium. The sequence goes on along the minus strand of CAIRNC010000245.1, from coordinate 2,471 downwards.
TTTAAATTTCCTACGGTTGCTTTTGTTCGATATTTTTGGTTTAATACAACATTTATAAGTTCTTTCGATGTCGTTTTTCCATTACTACCTGTTAAAGCAATAATTGGTAATTTTAAAAAGGTTCTATGAAATTTTGCTAATTCTTGGAGTGTTTTTAAACTATCTTCAACCAAAATTGTTCTTTCATCAATAAAGAAACCTGAATTGTCTATTATTACATATTTAGCTCCCTTTTCTAATGCTTCTAAAGTAAATGTATTAGCATCAAAGTGGACACCTTTTATTGCAACAAATAATGAATTTACTTCTATTTTTCTGCTATCAATTGAAATAGAACTACATTTTAGGAATAGTGAATGTATGTCTTTTATCTCCATTTGCGGTTATCAAATTAATTTATAGAACAAATTTAAAAAAATAAAAGCCCTTGTGAAAGGGCTTTTAAATATTATATGTTTAGTTAAGACTAGTTTTTAGCTCTTTTTTTCATATCTGTTTTTGGACCTACTCTAGACATTGCACATCGGAAACCAATATAATCAGTTGCCATATCTTGTGGGAAATATCTTCTTTGTGCTGGATCTAACCAGTAGGCTCTGTCTCTCCATGAACCACCTTTGAAAACTCTAGAATGATCATCAACAAGTGTAGTTCTTTTGTTAGATTTATCAAATTTTCTAGTCATATTACCTAGACTGTCTGTAGAAACATTATTTTTAGGCGAGTCGTACATTCTTTTTGTATCTAATTCTTTTGCCCCGTCTTCAGAACCAAATTTAAAATAACGAGTTGATTGTTTATCACCATCTCTGAAATTGATGTTGTCACTTTGAGAAAAATTGTGTCTTAAATAGGTTTCTTTTTCATCAACCGGTACTTGTGTGATTTGACCTGGAAGATTTCTAGCAATAATTCTTCCATTACTAACTGTGTCATACTTGATATTTTCAGAAGTTACTAAATCAACTTTACCGTCATCACCGATTTTGTTTTTTGTATAAACGTTTCCTCTATAGTAGTTGAAATCATTAGCTTCATCATCTACTATAGGCCTGTAAACGTCTGCAACCCATTCGGCAACATTACCAGCCATATCATATAAACCAAAGTCATTTGGAGGATAAGATTTTACTTTGTTTGTAATATCAGCACTATCATCTGACCATCCAGCAATTCCACCATAATCTCCTTTTCCTTGTTTGAAATTGGCCAATTGATCACCTTTAACTTGTCTTTTTCCAGAACGAGTATAAGAACCTTTCCAAGGATATTTCTTTTTACCTCTATAGTTATTATATTCTCTATTTCCTACATCAGATGCAGCTGCATATTCCCATTCTGCTTCAGTAGGAAGTCTGTATTCAGGGTTTATTAATCCAGAAGATCTTTGCGCGTAAATGCCTGTAGGTTGTTTTGTAGTTCCCGCTTGTCCTTTTGAACCAGCTACTTTAGTTGGTTTTGCTTTCCCACCTTTACCTTTTAATACAATTTTGTCATCTCCACCAAAAGTTTTTGTTGGTGCGTTTAAATAGGTTTCAGTACTAAATGATTTTTCAGCACTTACTTGAGTAATTTTTGCATCTTTTTTAAGGTATCCTTCTTTTTCCAGAATTCCTTCATTAACACGTTCTGTTCTCCATTTTGCAAACTCAACGGCTTGAATCCAATTTACACCAACAACTGGATACTCAGCATAAGCAGGATGTCTAAGGTAATTGTTTGTCATAGTTTCGTTATAACCCAAACGGTTTCTCCAAACTAATGTGTCCAACAAAGCACCATCATATATGTTTTTGTATTTTTCTTCTGTAGGAGGGAATACCGATTTTATCCAATATATGTATTCAGAATACATTGAATTGGTTACTTCTGCTTCATCCATATAAAACGATTGAACGTGTTGTTTATTTGGAGAGTTGTTCCAATCGTGCATAATGTCATCTTGTACTTTTCCCATTGTAAAGGTTCCGCCTTCTACCAAAACTAACCCTGGAGCAGGTGCCTGCTTTTTGAATTTAGTATTAATTTGAAAGCCTCCTTTTTTGTCATTGAGGTTCCATCCAGTAGCTGAGGATTTTCCTTTCGAGCTAGAGTTTTTACTGCAACTAGCAAAACCAAATACTAATGCTAATGATAACATCAGTTTAATCGCCATAATTTTGTTTACTTTCATACTTTTGGAGGTGATAAATTTCGAGGCGCAATATAATAATTAACCCTTACATTGCAACTACATTTTAAAAAAAAAATTATTATTAATGAATAAAAAAGCTTTCAATGTTAATAGAACGCAAAATTAATTCAAATATTATTCATTTGAACACAGTAAATAAATTAATTTTACAAATTATAATAAATATACTTTTGTATCGTTATTTATATTGATGAAAAAAACAGTTTTACTTTTATTATTATTATGTGCATTTTCTAGTAAAGCACAGTTAAGCGGCAATTATTCAATTGATTGGAAT
>CAIRNC010000244.1 GCA_903879875.1 uncultured Bacteroidota bacterium | reverse complement strand
CTGCAGAGTATTTGCTGAACTGAGGGGTCCATCCATTTCTGTAGCTCTTCGCAGCTCAAAAATCTCTTTACGGACCTTTTCGATTAACGCATTGAAACCCGAAGCAGACGATGCTTCTCCTTTGTTATATGACAATGTGCCTTCGTTTATAGATTTGCCAATAACAATCAAATTAAAAGATGTTGAAAATCAAATTAATAAATCATTGAATGGATTAATTTACGAAGACAACAACATTGAAGACGATAACTTAACTATAAAAGTTTGGAAACAAGCACCAATTGTGCTTTCAAACGATGAAGACGGAAAAATCAAAACAGGTTTGCCTTTAAAAGTCATTATAAATTACAGATACGGAATCAACCAATTGGGTATTTCGCTTTACGATACACGCGAATTTAATTTGAACGGAAAAATCAATTTAGAGAGCAAAGTTACCCTTGCCAATTGGAAATTAAATACCGAAACACAATTTAAATCTTTAGATTGGAATGAAAGTCCAAGCGTAACCATCGCTGGGAAAAGTGTGGCAATTACATATTTAATCAACCCCGCCATTCGTATTTTTAAATCGAAAATCGAAAAAACAATTGATGATGCCATCGACAAATCATTGGATTTTAAACCCAATGTACTTGACGCATTAGAAAAAATTTGCGCGCCAACATTAATGAACCCAGAATTTGACACTTGGTTGCGCATCGTTCCATTAGAGTTATATTCGACAGATGCTCAAATAAAAAAGAACGCAATTGCAATGCAAATGGGTTTGAAATGCAACATCGAAACATTGGTGGGACAAAAACCGGAAAACAAATTTGAAAGAAACAAAGTTATCCTGAAACCAGTAGCTAAAATGCCCGATCGTATTTCGGCTAATATTGTTGCTGTTTCTACATTTAAAGACGCTTCGGCAATAATGAATAAGAATTTTCAAGGCAAAGAATTTGCTTCTGGAAGCAAAAAAGTTACGGTTCAAAATGTAGGCATTTGGCACAAAGACGGCAAAATGGTTATTGCTTTGGATATGATTGGGAGTTTAAACGGAACGGTTTATTTAGCTGGTTTCCCTCAATACAACCCAACGACAAAAGAAATTTATTTTGACCAATTGGACTATGTTTTAGACACCAAAAGCACTTTAATTCGAACTGCAAACTGGTTGGCTTCTGGATTAATTTTAAAGAAAATTCAAGAAAGTTGCCGTTATTCTATTAAAGCAAACATGGAAGACGGCAAACAAAACATGCTGAAATACATGAAAAACTATTCGCCAACTCCTGGAGTTTTCGTTAATGGTTCGATGGGCGATATTGAATTTCAAAAAATACAATTAACCAACAAAGCCATTATTGCATTTTTAACAATCAACGGCAAGGTTAACGTCACAGTTGATGGTTTGAAATAGGAAGAAAACGGTTTTTAAAAACAATTGTCCTTTATTAAATTCATAATGTGCAAAAAAACAAATGAAATAGTTATTTTTGTTTGATTAAAAAATTAATTTCAAGTTTACCATTTTGAGTTTATACAAAAATCTTTTCAAGCAAACGCTTATTTATGGCCTGGCTACGGTTTTTCCGAGAATAATTGCCTTTATTCTAAATCCGTTGTTTGTTATTTATTTGACAGATAAAAGTAAAATGGGCGAGGTTTCTGTGATTTTCTCCTATTTGGTGTTTTTCAATGTGGTTTTATCGTACGGAATGGAAACCGCTTTTTTTCGATTTTACAATTCCGAAGACAACAAAAAGAATGTGATTTCTACCGCTACTATTTCCCTTTTTTGGTCGTCTTTACTGTTTTTATTCCTCGCTTTATTGTTTAGAAATGCCTTGTCGAATGGGTCAGATATTAGCGTGGAATATATTACTTATACGATATGGATTCTAACAATTGATGCGTTAGCAATTATTCCTTTTTCAAAATTACGCGCGGAGAAAAGGCCAATGAAATATGCCGCAATCAAAATGGCAAATGTTACTATAAATTTGTTGTTGAATGTGTTCTTTTTAGCAATATTGCCTGGCATTGCCACCAACAACCCCAACGGATTTTTCGGCACAATTTACTTCGAAAACTTTCAAATTGGCTATATTTTCGTTTCCAATTTAACCGCAAGTTTGTTTACATTGCTAGTTTTATCCCCCAATTATTTCAACATTACTTGGCATTTCGACAAGCAATTATGGAAGAAAATGATGAAATATGGCGTGCCCATTCTTATTGCCGGAGTTGCATTTGCCATAAATGAACATTTTGACAAAATTCTTTTAGATTGGATGCACGTTCCGATGTCCGACATTGGTGCTTACTCGGCTTGCTATAAGATAGGCATGTTTATGGTTTTGTTCCGAACGGCTTATACATTGGGCATCGAACCGTTTTTCTTCAGTCTTGCCAGCAACGAAAATGCACAACAAACCTATGCTACCATAACCAAATATTTCGTGATTTTTGGTTCTTTTATATGTCTCTTTGTGATTGTTTTTATAGACCTTCTAAAAAGACCTTTGGTGCCCAATGCCGATTATTGGGATGCTATAAAAGTGGTGCCGCTAATTGTTTTAGCTAATTTTTTCTTAGGCATTTATACCAACTTATCGGTTTGGTACAAGCTGATTGACAAAACCTATATTGGCGCCTACATTTCAATCATTGGCGCGGTTTTAACACTGGTTTTAAACTATTTTTTAATACCAATTATGAGCTATTATGGCTCCGCAATTGCCACAATCGTTGCTTATGGTTCAATGATGATTATATCCTACAAATTGGGTCAAAAAAAATATCCGATTCCGTATGACATGAACAAGATTTTCAGCTACCTCGGGCTTACTGTTGTTTTCTCGGCAGTTTCGTTTTACATTCCTTACATCAGAGAAAATTATTATGTAAAAGCGGTGCTGCTTTCGGTGTTTTTATATTTTATTTATTACAGCGAAAAGGAAATGTTGCTTCGAATTATAAAAAGAAAAAAATAGAACAGACAAAAACATAAGTACGGACAGTTCGCGACCTGTCCCTTCAAAACAAAACAAAAATCATGACCATAAAAATCATCAATAAATCGCAACACGAATTGCCAAATTACGAAACCATTGCCTCGGCAGGTATGGATTTACGGGCTAATATCTCGGAACCGTTAACGTTAAAATCATTAGAAAGAGGTATTGTAAAAACAGGTCTTTATATAGAATTACCCATCGGTTTTGAAGCACAAGTGCGACCAAGAAGTGGTTTGGCAGCCAAAAAAGGCATCACGGTTTTGAATTCTCCAGGCACGATTGACGCCGATTATAGAGGCGAAATCGGGGTTATTTTAGTTAATTTGTCCAATGAGGATTTTGTGATTGAAAACGGCGAACGCATTGCTCAACTCATCATCGCCAAACACGAACGTGCCGAATGGCTAGAAGTACAAGAATTGACTGAAACCTCAAGAGGGGAAGGTGGTTTTGGAAGCACTGGAGTGAAGTAGAAAGATTTTTGATTTCAGATTGCTTCGCCAGTTCGAGCAAAGCTCTCGTGTAATGAATATTGATTTCAGAATTGATTAATTTCCTTATCTGATAGTTATATTTACTCCCCTACAGAATGTTTCTTATTGGATGATAGTTAGATTTGCATCCCTTCAGAATGTTTCAAGGTAGATACAAGATATATTTGCATCCTTACAGAATGTTTCTTGTCGGATGATAGTTAGATTTGCATCCCTCCTGAATGCTTCATGGTAGACACACGATATATTTACATCAAAACATAATTTTTTTACACAAAAACAGAATAGTTAGCCAAAAATTATTTATTTTTGAAAGACTATTGGTGTAGTTGCTATAAAATCAATCCCTTTTAAATCAAAAATAATATGAACGAAGGATTTCACATTGGTAAATACTTGACCCAAATAATAGAATTTAAAAAACTAAAACGAAGTGAGATTACTTCGTCAATGGGCGTACAATATTCTGCATTTTATGGTTATGAAAGCCGTCCGTCGTTGCAGTATTACATTCTGTATCGGCTTTGTCACGCCATGAAATACAATCTTTTTCTGGATATTGCCAACACTTTGCCCGCTGATTTTGAGCACAATTCAAAATTAACTACTGCTAAAGATGATTTGATAAAACAGTTGCAAGACGAAAACCAAAAACTAAAATGGGAGAACGACTTGCTTAAAGAAATCATTGTCAAAAAAGGATAAAAAACGCTACTTTTGTAGCTTTATAAATCAATAAATCCCTCGTAAGATGAAAATAATTGTACCAATGGCGGGACGTGGTTCCCGATTAAGACCACATACCTTAACCGTTCCAAAACCTTTAATTCCAATTGCCGGAAAACCTATCGTTCACCGATTGGTCGAAGATATTGCTGGCGTACTGAATCAAGATATTGAAGAAGTAGCCTTTATTATTCACGAAAGTTTCGGAAAAAAAGTCGAGGAGGAGTTGATTGCAATTGCCCAAAAATTAGGGGCTAAAGGCACTATTTATTACCAAAACGAAGCATTAGGAACGGGTCACGCTATTATGTGTGCCAAAGATTCTTTGAGCGGACCAGCCGTTATTGCTTATGCCGACACCTTGATTCGTGCCGATTTCGATTTAGACACCACTGCCGACAGTGTGATTTGGGTAAAACAAGTGGATCAGCCAGAAGCATTTGGTGTAATCAATTTAAACGAAGCCAATGAAATTATCGAACTGGTAGAAAAACCTACTGAATTTGTTTCGGACCTTGCTGTAATTGGCATTTATTACTTTAAAGATGTTGCTGTTTTAAAAAACGAATTGCAATTGGTGATTGACAACAACATTATTCATGGTGGCGAATACCAAATTAATGATGGTATCAAACAAATGATGGCTAAAGGCATGAAATTCGTACCCGGAAAAGTGGATGAATGGATGGATTGTGGCAATAAAGCAGTTACCGTTGAAACCAATTCGAGAATGTTAGGATTCCTTCATGCTGATGGCGAAAATTTAGTTTCTGACGACGTGCAATTGATAGATTCAAAAATCATTCCGCCCTGTTATATTGGAAAAGGAGTGGTGCTCAGAAATTCTGCAGTTGGGCCAAATGTATCGCTTGGTGATGGTTGTCATTTAACCTATACAAACGCCAGTAACAGTTTGGTTCAAAACCATTCGCACATTAAAAATGTTCATTTAGACAACTCAATGATAGGAAGCCACGTGAGTTATGACGGTAATTTCAGGAGCGTTAGTATT
>CAIRNC010000243.1 GCA_903879875.1 uncultured Bacteroidota bacterium | reverse complement strand
GTTCAAGGTACAGGAGCTAGTTTGTGGTATCCATGTAAGGACACGCAAACGGATGAACCCGATTACGGCGCAACTATAAAAGTGGCCGTACCTAATGGATTAATGAATGTTTCAAACGGGAAATTGATTGGCACTAAAGATTTAAAAAACGGTTTTACCCGCTGGGATTGGGAGGTAAAAAATCCTATAAACAATTATGATATTACGGTAAATATTGGCGACTATGTTCACTTTGGTGAAACCTACAAAGGCTTGGATTTAGATTATTATGTGTTGCGTGAAAACGAAGCCAAAGCAAGAATACAATTTGAACAAGTGAAACCCATGTTGGATTGCTTTCAATCTAAATTTGGCGACTATCCTTTTAAGGAAGATGGCTATAAATTAGTTGAAACATCTTATTTGGGTATGGAGCACCAAAGCGCGGTGGCTTATGGTAATAAGTACAGACAGGGTTATTTAGGAAACGATTTGTCTGATACAGGCATCGGGTTGCTCTTTGATTATATCATCATTCACGAAAGTGGTCATGAATGGTTTGGCAACAGCATTACGTCCAAAGATATTGCGGATATGTGGATTCATGAAGGTTTTACAACCTACTCCGAATCGGTTTTTGTGGAATGCCAATATGGTTATGAAAAAGGTCAGATTTACATAAATGGAATGCAAAATAGAGTTCGAAATGACAGACCTATCCTTGGAAAATTCGACGTAAATAATGAAGGATCGGGTGATATGTATCCAAAGGGCGCTTTGCTTTTAAATACTTTACGACATGTAATAAATAATGACACCTTGTGGTGGAAAATGCTCTATAAATACGCAACTACATTCAAGCATAAAATCATTGATACCAAAACAGTAATTGCGTTTTTTAATACAGAAAGCAAGATGCAATTGGCACCAATATTCAACCAATATTTGCAGTATGTAGGCATTCCTTTATTGGATTTAAAATGGCGTAAAAACCAACTCGAATACCAATGGAGAACCGATGTTTCCAATTTTGAAATGCCTGTAGATATTAGTATTAATGGGGAGAAAATCAGATTGTATCCTACCAATAAAACAAAAACAATACCGCTTAAAATTAAAAACAAATCTGCTATCGAAGTGCTTCGAAATGATTTTTATATCCATGTTATTATCAAATAAAAAATCTAAAAATGAATCAACGGAACCAATTTATCAATGACTTTAGAGGAGCAGCACTTGGAACAATAAGCCCAGAATCCACCGACATCGAACGGTTTCAAAACCAAACCTTACGACCTATTTTAAAACTTCAAAATGAGTTGTTGCTGGCTGTTTTTAGCAATTACATCAATCAAAGCAAGACGCTTTTTAATGATTTTAGTACAGATAAAAAGGCTTCTTTTATTGAAAACAGCATTCAAAAAGACACCAAATTGCGAAATACTTTCCAAGGAATACTAATTGGGCTTTTTACAAATGTAGAGTATGCGATTTATATTGGAAACCCTTCCGATTTAAACAAGCGAATGATGAATATGCTTATCGAACGTTTGAAAAGTCAATTACAAGTATACGAAATTCCTAGATAAAGGACTTTAATTTATCTTTTTTTTATGGCAAATTATCGGTTTCAATAGTGATTTCATTAATTGAAGCGAAAAGGTTGTGCCAAATTATCCTGAATTCTTCTTTTTGAAAGACTTAAAATAGTTGCGTTTATTGACAAAATATTAAAAACAGCCTTGATTCAACGCAATAATTATATTTATGTTATTATTAGTGCAAGTATGTAAACATTATAATAATTCTTTACGAAAAATGGCATTAGCTTACCACTATTGAATATTTTTTAATATAATTGTTTAAAAATAATTATATGAGAGAAGAACACTTTAAATGGTACTCACCAAATTTAAGTAGAGACATCGAAATGCTCGTTTTTGGTCACGCTGGTTATCCTGTAATTCTTTTTCCAACTTCAATGGGAAGCTATCACGAAAACAAAGACCAAGGATTAATTGAGTCGGCGCGATGGTTTATAGAACAAGGTTTAATCCAAATTTTTTGTCCTGCTAGTATAGACAAGGACAGTTTTTACAACAAAAAAATTCATCCGATTCATCGCATTGAAAATCATGTTTGGTACGACAAAATGATTTGCCACGAAATTGTCGAAAAAGTAAAAAACAATACTGGCGTAGGCAAAGTAGCTGTGGCGGGTTGTAGTTTTGGAGGTTATCATGCGGCTAATTTTGCGTTCCGACATCCGGGCTATGTCAGCCATGTATTTTCTATGGGTGGTGCTTTTAGTATCAAAAGTTTTATGGATGGTTTTCATAACGACGATGTATTTTACAACAGTCCCGAAGATTATTTACATGGTTTAAACGATCATGAATTATGGAACATGGACATTTGTTTGGGCACGTCGAACTGGGATATTTGCTTAGATGCTAACCTAAAATTGAGTAAAGTTTTAGCCCAAAGAAATATTGACCACTGGCTCGATATTCGACAAGATAGAGAACACGATTGGCCCGTTTGGAAAGAAATGTTTCCCCATTATTTGTCGAGAATAAGGTTTTAGCCCTCGAAGCGGAAATTGTTACTAAAGTTAAAAATTAAACCACATAGAAAAAAAATAAATTTATTGGTAGAAAGGAATTCATAGGCATCTTATTTTATCATAGCTAGTATACAAACTATGTTAAGCAAGGCGACTTTAATAATAATAAACCACTAGATTTCTATGTGG
>CAIRNC010000242.1 GCA_903879875.1 uncultured Bacteroidota bacterium | reverse complement strand
TAACTATTTTTTTATGAAAGAAGAAATAAACGCTTATAATAATGTTTTAGAACTAATAGGGAATACACCTCTTATTAAGTTAAATAAAGTTACCGAGAATTTAAAAGGTAATTTCTACGCAAAAGTTGAAGCTTTCAACCCAGGACATTCTACAAAAGATAGGATAGCATTATATATCATTGAGGAAGCCGAAAAAAGAGGGATTCTTTCTCCAGGAGACACCATAATCGAAACCACTTCTGGTAATACAGGATTTAGTTTAGCATTAGTTAGCATTATCAAAGGATATAATTGTATTCTAGCAGTAACTTCAAAATCATCTAAAGATAAAATTGATATGTTACGCAGTTTGGGGGCAAAAGTATATGTTTGCCCAGCTCATGTTTCTGCTGATGATGAACGTTCTTATTACAATGTAGCCAAACGTTTGCACGAAGAAACGAAAGGTTCTATTTATATCAATCAATATTTTAATCAACTTAATGTTGATGCCCACTATAAATCAACCGGTCCAGAAATTTGGCAACAAACCAATGGAAAAATTACTCACCTTATTGCATGTAGCGGTACAGGAGGAACGATTTCAGGAACTGCAAAATATTTAAAAGAACAAAATCCAAATATTAGAGTTTTGGGTGTTGATGCTTTTGGTTCGGTATTGAAAAAATACCATGAAACCAAAGAGTTTGATAACGATGAAATATATCCATATCGTATTGAAGGTTTGGGTAAAAACCTTATTCCATCAGCCACCGATTTTGATATTATAGACAAATTCACTAAAGTATCTGACGAAGAAAGTGCACATGCTACAAGAGAATTGGCTAAAAAAGAAGGGTTATTTGTAGGGTATACTTCTGGAGCTGTACTTCAAGCTTTGAAACAATATGATGAAGAAGGGGAGTTTACTGAAAATAGTAATATTGTAGCTATATTTCCTGATCATGGGTCTCGCTATATGAGTAAAGTATTTAGTGATGATTGGATGAATGAGCAGGGTTTCTTCGATAGCATTAATGCAGAAGAAGCTCAAAAAATAGAGTTTGTTAAATAGCATAAAATATAGAATTATAAAATAAGCTGTCTCCAAAAGGCAGCTTATTTTTTTAGTAAACGTTTTAAACATAAAAAAACCATCAAAAGGAATTTTTGATGGTTTTTGGCATTCATTAAAAAGAGAATTGCGTTTTATTTTTATTGTTTCATTTCAACAACAATTGGTAAATTATAATAGGCACGAACAGGTTTTCCGTCTTTCATACCTGGTTTCCATTTGGCTTTTAAAGTTTTTAAAACTCGAATCGCTTCGGCTCCTAGTCCGTATCCAGGGTCTCTCCTCACTTCAATGTCAGTTAATGCACCATCGATTTCAACAACAAAAGATACATAAACTTTAACAGAACCGTCCAATTCAACATCTGGAGTTTTGAAATTATTTCCCACATAAGTTAAAAATGCTTTTATGCCACCAGGAAATTCTGGATTTTTATCCAATTCGTAAGTATTTAACGGGCCACTTGGTGTTGCAGGCAGCGTTTCTGTACCTCCGCCACCTCCACTTGTTGGAATAGATGCAGTACCTGAATCTGTTCCCGTTGGATTACTAGGTCCCATTGGAATGTCGACATTTACTGGTACAGTAACCGTGGCTGCGTTAGGTTTTACGACAACTGGATGTGCCATTACTGGTTTGGTTTTCTGACCCTTATTTGTGGCGGGTAAAATAGCTTTCTCTTTTAGTGGTTTTGGTGTAGGTGGAAAATAAGTAACTGGAGTCAGTGTTAAAATTTCAGGCTTCGTTTGTGGAACGGTTTTTCCTAAATAATGATGGAGCAAAGTTGGTACGCTAACTGCAAATGCTACTAAAAGCAAGGCAGACAATAACGCCAACATTGTAGTTCTTGGGTTTTCCTGGCGCAATTGATAAGCACCATATTCTTTGTTTCTTCCTTCGAAAACAAGATCATCCCACGTGGTTTTGAAAATACTTAAATTAGACATAATAAATATAGTTAAAGGTTAAGTATAAATCATTACATAAGCAAGTGTTATTTTAACTATTAACGTAGTATTAATTCAATTATTGTATGTAATAATGAAAT
>CAIRNC010000241.1 GCA_903879875.1 uncultured Bacteroidota bacterium | reverse complement strand
TAGCTTCATGTCCATTTTTCAGTAATTGAGCCACTAATTGTATAGCATACATTGGGTTTTTTCCCGAAACTAATGTGCCTACAAAAATAAATCGTATGGTTTCTTTTAGAGATTTTGTAATGATTTCGGTTTTCTCCTTTTCCTGATACGTTGCTGTGAAAAAAGATTTTATGTTTTTGGAAGAATTACCCCATTCACCATAAACCAAAACTTGCATATTTCGGGTTAAAAAAGTGTTGCTCAAAATACTCTTTTGTAATCTATAACTCCATGGTTGTTTGGATTTTGGATCCCAATTGCCAGCATATTTGGCAGTTTTTCTTTTATTAGGAAATAAAATTTGAATGAAGCATCCCAAAAGACCAATGTTTCCGGGACATCGCAAATGGATATGATCGGAATTTTTCATGGCATTGTATATTTGCCAGCTAATTTTTGGGATTCTCAAAAGGGATTTAAAAACCGCTTTTATACTTAAAATATCAAAACTATCGATTGCAATAAATTTAATATTTTGACATTCATAATTACTGTCAATTGCTGTTTTATTTTTGTTTGATAATGGAGCAACAATTGTCATATTATCAACATATTTTGACCAAATATTCATTTCACGAACATAAGGCGAGTAGGCAAAATATTGATTTTGCGATTCGATATGTGGAACATGTGTAATTATAGTAAAATTCATTTAATGAATTAATTGTTTGTTTTCAATTAAATTTAAAATTCTGTTTATATAATTTTTCGGATGTAAATACTCTAAACTCCAATTTAAATTGTTTTCGCCTAATTCTAAGTACCGTTTGTCTTTTAATAAAATGTTGATTTTTTCAGGCAATTCTTCGTATGAATTTCTTGAAGATAATTTTTCATAATTAATATGCTCTTCAAATCCATCAATTTCAACTGATAAAGGAGTAGAAATAACAGCTTTACCAAACAATAAATATTCACCTATTTTCCATCCAGGGGTGTCTTTTAATCCATCATCAGCAATGCCAATATCAAAATTATTTAAAAGCTTAAAATAATTTCCTTTTTTGGTTTCTGAAGAATTTAAAATTAAATCAGGAGCTATATTTTTTGATAAATTATCGGTTATTAAGCCTACAGAAGAGTTCTTGAAATTATTTTTTATTATTCTACATGCATTTATCCTAAACTCATTTTGTAATTTTCTTCGTTCTTTTTCCTCTTTATCAGGATGATTGTCTGGATTCCATAACCGAGTTTGAAATATTATTTTCCCACCATTATCTTTATTTTTTTTAGGATAATTTCGAATATCTGTTACTCCGTGAGATGATTTTACAAAAAATGCCCATTTATCGATTGCTTTAATTATTTGCTCTCTATTTGGTTTGAATAAAAGAGTTTCTATGTTTAAGTTAATCAATAATGAATGGCATTTGTAGCTCAAGGGTACGTTGAAATTTAAAGGAAAAATATTAGCTTCTTTTTTTGACACAACTAATGAACGTTTAAAATAATAGTCATAATTTAAAGGATTATCGATAAAAATTGTGTCATCAGAATAATCGAAGAAAATAGAGGAATTGTCGTAAATCAATACACCACCATTATGCACTACATTTGTATTCAAACAAATATCTATTTTTAATTTCTCCATTTTACAATAATAAAAATAAGAATAAATTAAATGATTTAAGTGGGCCGTCCACACTGATATTTCTAGTTTCAATCTCATGTTTTCTTGCATTTTGAGGATTCAAAGTATATTAAATCTTAAGACTTTACAAAATTTTAGACTACGGTTTTAATTTATATTGTTTTCTTAATCATTAGCATAGTTAAGTGCATACAACTAAACAAAATCGCATCTGATTTTTTTGATTGTTCCCAATCTTCATGATGCCATTTTTGCCCCAATCTTTTTTTCTTTTCTTCTGAAAGTGGCATAAATTTTAATAACGCAACCCATTTAGATTTTCCTAAAATGCCTCTTCTTTCTACAATTGTAAATGATTTTTGAAACTGATAAAATGTTTTTCTTTTAAAGGGCCATTCCCAAGCTGCATCCGATTGAAAAGGGCGGTACAATGTCCTAATTATTTTAATAGGCAAACTTGTTTCTAATGGATCATAACTGATAATTGAACCATTGGTTGCTAATTTTTCATTTAATTTATTAATTAATACGGTCGTATTTTCAAAATGATGTAAAACGCCATAAGCGTATATCAAATCGAAATCTTTTCCAATAAAATCAGGAGCTAAAAAATCAACAGCCTCGGCTTTTGCATTTGGAAAAGACGATAATCGTTCATTTAATTTTGCAATTGCTACATCACTCAAATCAATTCCTAAATAACTTTTAGCATGTTCTGCAAGATACATTGACCAATAATTTCCAGAAAAACATCCTAAATCCAGCACTTTTTTATCCGACAAATCACCAAACCATTCTTTATGTAAAAGATAGGCATGGTCTTGAATTCCAATGTTTTTCCTTATTTTATTGAGCATTCCATTTCTGAAATTGGCCCATATTTTAGTAAAAAAATTCTGTTTGATATTATTGTAGAATTCTTTTTGTTTTTTATTCGTTTCTAAGATCGATTCTGTGTTTTTCATTTTGATGATATCATAGATTCAGCAACAAATTTCATTTTCATTAGTAATAATTTCTTTCACACTTTTCATTAAAAATTATCATCGAATGATTTACTCCACCTTTTTAATTACTTTTCTTGCAACTTCAATTTTGAATTTTTTACCTTTCATTTTTTCGTCTCTAATATTATTCAACAAATCGTTTATTTTATTGAATTTTACTGCTGCAAATGAAATGAAATCTTTCACCTCAATCAAACCTAAATCGCTTTTTTCCAGTTTTCCTTTTTGAGAAAAGAAACCAACAATATCAATTTTATTCAACTTGTTTTTCTTTCCTCCACTAATATAAAGTGTTTGAAATACAGGCGGTTTTGGTAATGTGGTACTATTATCCACTTTCAAAACAGCCATTTCATAATCGATATAATCTAATTTTTTTTCAGACTCGTTATGAATTATATAAGCCGTTCCAGAGGCTAACATTCTGGCTGTTCGTCCGTTTCTATGTGTAAATTCGTCTGCTTTTAGAGGTAAATGATAATGAATGACATGTTTCATTTCTGGAATATCCAAGCCTCGCGCTGCCAAATCGGTAGTTATCAAATAACTAATACTTCCGTTTCGGAATTGAATTAAAGCTCGTTCTCGCTCGTCTTGATCCATTCCGCCGTGATAATAAGTGGCGTAAATTCCTTTTTCGCAAAGTGTATCACTGATGCGTTCGGCAGCATTGCGATGGTTGCAAAAAACTATTGCGGCTTCTGATTTTAATGAGCATATGAGATTAAATAAACTCCCGATTTTGTCTTTTTCTTTGGAAATAACCAATTTTGTAGAAAGGTTGTCTGACAATTCATCTCGATTTGGAATAAAATCTAAAATGGTTGGATTCACTACTCGAGTGTATTTTGGAATTTCAATGTCCGAAGTGGCTGAAACCAAAACCCGTTTGTTGAGTTTCGATAATTTGCCTATTATAAATGACATTTGCTCATGAAAACCCAATTGTAATGATTTGTCAAACTCATCCAAAATTAAAGTTTGAATTTTGTCAACACGAAAAGAACCTCGGTCAATATGATCGGCAATTCTGCCTGGTGTTCCAATTAAAACCGCTGGAGGATTGGACAAATTTTTAATTTCAGTATCTATAGAATGACCACCATAGCAAACATTAACTTTGTAATCGGTTCCCATTTTTTTCCAAACTTGCTCTATTTGCAAACCCAATTCTCGAGAGGGAACCAAAATCAAACATTGTACCGATAGAATTTCAGGTTGCAACATTTCGAAAATAGGTAAAAGAAAAGCCAATGTTTTTCCTGAGCCTGTAGGCGAAAGCAATAAAATATTGTTGTCGTTTAAAATGGTTTCTTGAGCTGCAATTTGCATCTCGTTTAGGTTTTCAATCCCTAAATTAAGAAGTATGTTGTTGGAATGGTGTTTTTTATTCATTCGACAAAGGTAAAATGAATAATGAAATTTTGGTTGTAAATTTTAAGATTTTAAAAAAGGAATTATAGTTAGCAAATTCTCGGTAATTGTTCTCCTATCAATGGGTTTACTACTCGACGACCTCCAAAAGCGCTTTCCATCAACACTTTATTTGGATGTTCTGCCGAAATCGTTCCAATTATGGAGGCATTTTTTCTTTCAGTTTTCAAAATTTCTAGCACTTCATCGGCTATTTCTTTTTCAACTATACAGGCAAATACTCCTTCATTCGCCACATACATTGGGTCGAGACCAAGCAACTCGCAAGCGCTATTAACTTGATTTTCTACAATTATTTTGTCTTCTAATAATTCTATTCCAAAATTACTTTCTGCTGCAATTTCGTGTAAAACCGATGCCAATCCACCTCGAGTAGCATCTCGAAGAAAATGAATTTTGTCACCAAATTTTTCAATTAATTGATGCACTATAAAATTCAAATTGGTGGTATCGCTCAAAATTTCACTTTCAAACTGAAGCCCTTCTCGTTCAGACATAATTGCCATTCCGTGGGTAGCAATAGCATCATTAATAAGAATGGCATCGCCAATTTTTATGTTACTGATTTTAATAGCTGCTTTTTCGTGAACCGTTCCTATTCCAGAGGTATTGATGTAAATTTTGTCTCCTTTACCTCGTTCCACCACTTTGGTGTCGCCTGTAACGATTTGAACTTGGGCTTTGTCGGCTGCTTTTTTAATGGATTTTACAATTTCTGTAAATTCATCTAGTTCCAATCCTTCTTCGATGATAAAGGATAAGGATAAATATTTTGGCATTGCACCACACATCGAAATGTCATTTACAGTTCCATTTACCGCTAATTCACCGATATTTCCTCCTTTAAAAAATATGGGAGTAATGACATAACTGTCGGTAGAAAATGCTAAATTTCCTTGCATATTCAGAAAAGCACCATCGTGTCGAACTTCTAAAATATCATTATTAAGATGTTTAAAAATGACCTCATTGAGTAGTTTTGTAGTGTATTCGCCACCACTTCCGTGATGTAGATGTATAGTGTCTTTTGGTTTTTCAGTGCTCATTTTATGTCTAATCAGGAATTATATTTTCACCCATTTCTTTGAGAACGGCCATCGTTCGTTGAGCTTCAACTTCATCGACAACTCCAATAGCTGCACCAACATGTACCAAAACATAATCGCCAATTTTGGCTTCAGGAACCAAAGTTAAATTGACTTCTTTGACAATGCCTTCAAACGAAACAATACCAATTCGAAAGGTATCGTCTAAAACCATTGTTATTTTTTCTAATTTTCCGGGAACAGCGAGACACATATTATTATGAGTTTAATGAGGTTTTTAAAAATTGATACCACGGTTGCATTCCTTCACCAGTTGATGCAGAAACTTCAAAAAATTCAAGATACGGATTCACTTTTTTAGCATTGTTTTTAAGTGCTTCCAAATCGAATTTTAGGTAGGGTAACAAGTCTATTTTATTGATAATACAGATATGTGAACCATAGAACATATCAGGATATTTGAGCGGTTTGTCTTCGCCTTCGGTAACTGAAATGATGACAACTCTTTTGGCTTCACCCAAATCAAACATGGCAGGACAAACTAAATTCCCAACATTTTCAATCATCATAATCGAATTTTGTTTGGGCGCTAATTCTTTAACCGCTTTTGATATCATTTCGCTATCCAAATGACACCCTTTTCCGGTATTAATTTGTATAACTGGAATTCCTAATTGGTGAATCCTATCGGCATCATTAGTCGTTTGCTGGTCGCCTTCAATTACATAAAATGGAATTTCATTTTTCAAATCGGCCAATGTTCTCTCTAAAACGGAAGTTTTTCCAGAACCTGGCGAACTAACTAAATTCAATGCAAATATATTTAAAGCCTCAAAAAATCCGCGATTTCGCTCGGCTAACAAATCGTTTTTGTGTAGAATATCTTTTTCTAATTGCACCATATTGACATCTGTCGATTGGGTTGGCATTTGTTGATGGTCGTTAGCGTGGTCGTGCATTTCCTCGTGATTATGAGAATGTCCATGTGAATGCGAATGACTGTGCCATTGCCCGTTATGTTCGTGATAATGCAAATCTTGTTCGCCAATTTTTGTCATTCGTGTTCCGTCTTCTCCAGGACCACAGCCGCAAGTTGTGCACATATTGTAAGATTTTAATTGATGATTAATTTTTTAATTTTCATTTCTTTTCCGGAAACAATTTCTTTGAATGGACTGTTGCAATTAGGGCAGCTATCAAACAGTTTTTCTATTTTGAATAATGTATCACATTCCAAACATTTAGCTTTTCCGTCAGGCGAATTTATTGTTATTGCTGCATTTTGCAAAACAGTATCTGCTACGCATTGTGGCCAAACAAAATGCAAAGAAGACAATTCGATACCCGATATTTTACCTATTTCCAAGAAAATTTCAGAAACAAATTTGCCATTTGCTTTCTTAACTTCTTCTTCAGCTGTTTTTAAAATGGAGGTAACAACAGATAATTCGTGCATAAATAGATTGAATAATTGACTTACAAATAAAAGTATAAAAAAAATATGAGAATATGACATATATCATATTTTTTAATTATCAACATTTTTAAATTTGATGCATATTAGCTATAATATAGCAAATATTTCACTAAAAGATTAAACTAATCTAAAAACATCACAAATGGAAGAAGAGAAAATTGTAATTAACGAAACCTATCTTCAAAGTATTGAAAGACAAGGTTACAATAGGAGAGATTTCTTGAAATTTGCAGCTTATATAGGTGCCTATATGGGTGTGCAAAGTTCTGCTATTGGACAAATTGTAAAAAAATTAGAAACAACTCCTCGACTTCCTGTGATATGGGAACATTTCCAAGAATGCACCTGTTGTAGTGAATCTTTTATTCGTTCTGACCATCCAATTGTTGCAGATATTATATTGGATAAAATCTCATTGGATTATACATTAACCCTTATGGCAGCATCCGGACATCAAGCTGAAGCTGCCAAAAAAGCCACCATGGAAAAATACAAAGGGGAATATATTCTTTGTGTAGAAGGCTCAATTCCTATGGGTGATGATGGTAATTATTGTTGTATAGGTGGTCGAACTGCTATTGAAATTCTTAAAGAATCTGCTGCTGGAGCCAAAGCAATTATTGCTTGGGGTAGTTGTGCAACAACGGGTTGTGTTCAAGCCGCTAAACCGAATCCGACAGGAGCAGTTTCAATAGATAAAATTATTACTGATAAACCAATTATAAATGTACCAGGTTGTCCTCCAATTGGAGAAGTTATGGCTGGAATTATTGTGCATGTGGTTACTTTTGGTAAACTTCCAGAATTGGATAATGCTGGTCGTCCGAAAGCCTTTTATTCAAAACGGGTTCATGATAGTTGCTACCGACGTCCTTATTTTGATGCGGGATTATTTGCTGAAAACTTTGATGATGAAGGTGCTAAAAAAGGCTATTGCTTGTACAAAGTGGGTTGTAAAGGGCCAAGTACCTATAACGCTTGTGGAAACATGAAATGGAATGGTGGTGTAAGTTATCCAATTCAATCCGGACATGGTTGTTTAGGTTGTAGTGCTAAAGATTTTTGGGATGCAGGAAGTTTCTACTCCAGAGATAAATCAGTAGTTGATGGATTTATTGAATCGGACTCAGATACTTTAGGAAAAGTAGCTCTTGGAGCCGTTGGTGTTGGTCTTGCTGCACACGCAGTTGTTTCGAATTTCGCCAAAAAAGACGACTTGAAACGACGTGAAAATCAAGGAAAAGTAAACGAAAAACAATTAGAAAATTAATAACCATAAATAAGAAATAAAATGGCAGAAAGAATAGTAGTAGATCCTATCACAAGGATAGAAGGTCACCTTAGAGCAGAATTAGAAATATCTGACGGAACTATACAAGAAGCGTTCTTATCTTCTACAATGGTTAGAGGTTTAGAAAATATTGTTAAGGGTAGAAACCCTAAAGATGTTTGGGCATTTGTGCAAAGAACTTGCGGTGTTTGTACCGCAACTCACGCTACAACTTCAGTTAGAGCAGTAGAAGATGCACTTGGAATTGTGGTTCCTCCAAATGCTGAAATGGTTAGAAACATTATGCTTGGCTCATTATACATTCATGATCACGTGGTGCATTTTTATCATTTGCATGCCTTTGATTGGGTTGATGTTGTGAGCGGTTTAAGTGCAGATCCAGTAAAAACATCACAATTGGCACAATCCATTTCGAGTTGGCCAAAAAGTTCTCCAGGTTATTTTTCAGATTTACAAAAAAGACTGAAAAAATTTGTAGAAAGTGGTCAGTTGGGAATTTTTGCAAATGGATATTGGGGACACCCAGCAATGAAATTACCGCCAGAAGCCAACTTAATGGCTACGGCTCATTATCTTGAGGCATTGGAATGGCAAAAAGAAATTGTAAAAGTTCATGCTATTTTTGGCGGAAAAAATCCACATCCGAATTACTTAGTAGGAGGTATGGCTTGTTCCATAAATCTTGACGATGCAAGCGGTTTAAACGCTGAAAGATTAGCTCATGTTAGACAACTTCTTGAAGATGGGAAAAAATTTGTAGAACAAGTTTATCTTCCAGACATTGTTGCCATAGCAGGATTTTATAAAGATTGGGGAGCTATTGGTGGATTCCATAATTTTATGGCTTTTGGCGATTTTCCAATGGCAGGATATAACAATACCGACAATTCCACTTTCAAATTCCCTTCAGGAGTCATTTTGAATAAAGATTTGTCCAAAGTTCATAATTTGGATTTAAGAGATTTAAAAACGGTTGAAGAGCATGTAAACAACTCTTGGTATGATTACACTGGAGATCCAAAAGGAGGAAAACACCCTTGGGTTGGTGAAACAAATATCAATTATACGGGACCAAAACCACCTTATACACATCTTGATGTTGACAAAAAATACAGTTTCATCAAAACACCAAGATGGAAAGGGCAAGCGATGGAAGTGGGGCCATTGGCAAGAATGTTAGTGGGTTATGCTTCTGGAAGAGAGGAATATAAAAACATTGTTGACGCTACATTAGCTAAATTGCAAGTACCGGCAGCAGCTTTATTTTCTACTTTAGGAAGAACAGCCGCAAGAGCATTAGAAACGCAATTGGTTGCTGGTTGGAACTTAGAATTTTTTGACAAATTGGTTTCAAACATCAAAAATGGAGATACCAAAATGGCAAATACTGAAAAATGGGAAACTTCAACTTGGCCAAAAGAAGCCAAAGGTGTTGGAATGGTAGAAGCTCCTCGAGGTGCGTTAAGTCACTGGATTGTTATAAAAGATGGCAAAACGGACAATTACCAACAAGTAGTTCCTTCAACTTGGAATGCTTCACCTCGTGATCCAAAAGGGCAACGTTCTCCTTATGAAGCTACTTTGTTGAATACGCCAGTTGCGAATCCAGAGTTGCCTTTAGAAATTATTAGAACCATTCACTCTTTCGACCCTTGTATTGCTTGTGCAGTGCATTTGTATGACGAAAAAGGTGAAATCATCAAAACGGTAAACGACATTAGCGTTTGCACTGTATAACCTAATAATTATAAATTATGGCAATACCAACAGATAATTATAAAAGAGCTTATATTTGGGAACTTCCCATACGGATTTTTCATTGGGCGAATGCAGTAAGTATTGCAGGATTGTGCTTTACAGGTTATTTTATTGCACATCCTCCAGGAATAATTTCCAATCAAGAAGCATCAGAGCAATTTTGGTTCGGTGATTTGCGTAGAATTCATTTTATGTTTGCCTACATCATGGTCGTTGTACTTATTTTGAGAGTATATTTTGCTTTCAAAGGAAATAAATATGCCAATTGGCGCGTGTTTTTCCCTTTCAATAAAGCGAGTTTAATCAAAATGTGGCACACTATCAAATATGATATTTTTCTTCAAAGAGAAAAAGAATATGATTTCAAAAACATAAGTGTTGGACACAATACCATTGCTGCAGTTTCCTATTTGATTATGTTTTTTATGGCTTTACTCATGATTTTCACTGGTTTTGGAATGTATGCACCAACATCAACTTGGTTTTTTCCAAGAATGTTTGGTTGGGTTCCTGAATTTTTGGGTGGAGATGCCAATACACGATTCATTCATCATTTAACCATGTGGGGATTTATTTTATTTTCTGCAATTCACATTTACTTAGTTTTATTCCATGATTGGTTAGAAAGTAGAGGAGAATCATCAGCAATGATAAGTGGTTACAAATTTGTACGTTCTGAAAGAGTAAATAGTGAAGAGGTAGAAAAATCCAATAAAGAAGAAATTCTTGAAGATAAATAAGTATTTTTACTTACGTTTAATTTTAATATTAAATGCTAACCAAAAACCTTTGTTGGAGACTTTTCAACAAAGGTTTTTACTTAACTCATTTTTTGAAATCAAATTTTTATGATAACAGATGACAAACCACACGTTTACGACCAATTTCATTCCGATGGGAATGATATATTAGTCCTTGGTATTGGAAATTATTTAATGGGCGATGAAGGTGTTGGTGTACATTTCATCAACAGAATTGATCCTACACAATTTCCAGATAGAATTTCATTTTTAGATGGGGGTACAGGCGGTTTTACCTTAATTCCATACATTGAAAGTCATCCAAATGTAATTATTGTTGACGCCACTATGGACGGAAAAGAACTTGGAACCATATCATTACTAACCCCGAAATTTTCTGATGATTTTCCGGTTTCACTTAGTGGACATAATTTTGGATTGAAAGATATGGTCGATATTATGACCGCATTTGACACCATGCCAAAAATTTAT
This sequence comes from uncultured Bacteroidota bacterium, assembly GCA_903879875.1. GTDB lineage: Bacteria > Bacteroidota > Bacteroidia > Flavobacteriales > Flavobacteriaceae > Flavobacterium. The sequence continues at coordinate 1,728 of CAIRNC010000241.1, read as the reverse complement.
TTATATACCATAACCATTGATAAGATGGAACCGATGTTTATGGAACTTGACCCAAAAGTGGAAGCAGCTATAGAAAAAGTAACTGAAAAAATTATTGCTTTAACACACGAAATTAGAAAAAACACCACCGTTTCTGTTGGATAAAACCTATAAAATAAATATTTTCGGACGTGTTCAAGGAGTTGGATTTAGACCATTTATTTTTAATTTGGCAACTAAATTCGAGCTTTTCGGCTATGTTTCTAATGATGAAAATGGCGTTATAATTGTCGTACAAGGAAATAATAGTATTATTTCTAATTTTTACGCTGCGATTGAAATTCAAAAACCAAAAAGTGCTTCCATTCATTTCTCTGAAATAAATGAAATACAAACACCAATTAAATATTCTTCTTTTGAAATTGTTCCAACAGCAAAAAATGTAAAAATTGATGCACCATTAACACCTGATTTTGCCATTTGTAAATCGTGTCAAACAGAAATAATGCAGCCTACAAACCGTCGGTATTTTTATCCATTTACGACTTGTACGCAATGTGGTCCGAGATATTCCATTACCGAAAAATTTCCTTTCGAGCGAGAAAACACCAGTGTATCAAGATTTAAAATGTGTCCAACTTGCGAAGCGGAATACAAAAATCCAAATGATATTCGATTTCATTCTCAAACCAATTCTTGTAGCAATTGTGGCATAGAAATTACATTTACAGACAATTTAGGAACTCCAATGATCGGTTCCAATTATGAGATTATTACTCGACTTTGTAAGGAACTTGCACTCGGAAAAATTATTGCTGTAAAAAATACCTCAGGCTATTTGTTGCTTTGTGATGCTACCAATGCTGAAACTATTCAAGAATTACGATTGCGAAAAAAACGGAAGCAAAAACCGTTTGCCGTTTTGTTTCCATCGGTTGAAAAAATTCAAAATTATTTGGAAATTAATAATACACAAAAGGAACAACTAACGGTTTCAGAAGCACCCATTGTAATTTTAAAACAAAAAAACAATCTCGATTTAGCCATTGATGTAATTGCGCCTAACAGAAAAACCATTGGTGCAATGCTTCCCAATTCGGGAATTTTAACCTTAATTGCTACTGTTTTCAATAAACCAATTGTAGCTACAAGCGGAAATTTTCATGGCTCGCCAATTTGTGCTACAGTAGAGGAAGCGGTTTCAATTCTAAAACCAATTGCTGATTATTTTTTGCATCACAATCTAGATATTCAGCATGCGCAAGACGATTCGGTGGTAAAATTTTCAGAAAAATACCAACATAAAATTATTTTGAGAAGAGCTAGAGGATTTGCTCCGAATATAGATTTTAAAGCCACTTTGCAACGTCTGAATCCTACAAAAAATAAAATACTATGTTTAGGCGGTGATTTGAAAAATACAATTGCAATAGTTCCCAATAACCAGTGTTACATTAGCGAATACATTGGTGATTTAAGTAATTATGACACCTACAAACGGTTCGAAAAAACATTTCAAAGTTATCAAACCATATTCGATTTTGTGCCAAATACGATTTTAATGGACCAACATCCAAATTACGAAAGTGCTAAACTAGTTTCCAATTTCAATTCGATAGAAAATCTTGAAATTATTAAAATCCAACACCATGAAGCCCATTTTTCAGCTATTTTAGGCGAACATCATCTTTGGAACTCCAATCAAAACACACTTGGAATAGTTTGGGATGGGACAGGTTATGGAACCGC
>CAIRNC010000240.1 GCA_903879875.1 uncultured Bacteroidota bacterium | reverse complement strand
ATTAACACTTGAAAAATAGTTCGATTAAAAGGCATGTAAATTTTCCCCTTATAAATTGAGTCTATTATCAAAAAAAGAAAACCAATTAAAAAAAAATACGCCCCAGATTCATTTTTATATTCTCCTAAAAATTTTAACCCATCAAACGAATTAAAAGGAAAGAAAAATAATCCAACAAAAAAAAGAAGAATATATAAGTTTTTTAAATTAAGCATTTCAATTTAATTATGTGTATATAAATAAAAAAATCAAAAAAGGAAGTGTTTATTTTACCTTTTTTGATTCTTTTATTAAAGGAATTAATATTAATTCTTATTCACTTTGTCCATTTCATTATAGAATTTCATTGTAATCTGTAAAAAAGGATCATAAACCCCCTTAGAATCTTTTGAAGTTGTATAAAGCTTTGTGTTTTTGTCATATTTAACGTATTCGTTAACTTCAAAATAATTTAAAATGTCATCTTCTCTTACTTCAAATGAATTTTTTTGATAACTAATTTTAATTCTCGAAATTTTTATAGGATCTTGTAGTGGGTTTTTACTAAAATCAAACCTTATATTATTAGGTAATACACCCTCAGGTAAATGAAAAGTTATAGTTTGCAAATTATTGCTTCCTTTAACATGGTTCCAAACTGCATGTCTTTCATCAAACCATTCATTCGTTCCGTCTTTGTAATAAATAATTAAATCATCATCTTTTTTAACAATTACATCAGTTGTAACATCAAATGTAATTAATTTTTCTTCTGGTAATATTTCTTCTGTTTTTTTTGAATCATTTTTACATGAAAAGGAAATCGCTGCAACAAGGAATGTAATAAAAATTAATTTTGTTTTCATTTTAATTATTTTAAATTTTGTGCAAAGTTATATTTTTTTTGTAAAGCTAAAAATATAACTTAATTAAAAAACTGTTTATTTAATTAATTGGCAATTAAAACAGCATGTATTTACTCCAAGCGCTCTTCCCAATCCAATATTTCAATTCCAAAAGCGGTTCTAATCTTTGTTTTATCTAAAACACTGAATTTTGGTCTTTGTGCTGGTGTAGGATAACTCGAAGTAGGAATCGGTTTTAAGTCTATGGCGATATTGTTTACTTCAAATATTTTTTTAGCAAAATCAAACCAACTGCATTGCCCTTCGTTACTGAAGTTATAGATACCATAATTAGACACACTTCGACTGCGCTCAGTGTGACAAATCATTTTAATGAGTGCTTCTGCTAAATCGACAGCGTGGGTTGGTGTGCCTATTTGGTCGTTTACAACGGACAAGGTGTCACTTTCTGAGCCCAAACGCAACATGGTTTTCATGAAATTAGCCCCAAATTGGGAATAAACCCATGACGTTCTAATTATATAATAATGTTCAAGAATAGCCTGAATGGCTTTTTCGCCCTCTAATTTGGTTTGCCCATAAATACCAGTAGGATTTGGAATGTCCTCTTCAGTGTAGGGTGTTGTTTTTGTACCATCAAAAACAAAATCAGTCGAAACATGAAGTAAAGTGGTCGTGTGTGCTTTGCAGGCTATTGCTACGTTTTCAGCTCCTGATACATTTATTAAATAAGCTTTTTCAGGTTCGCTTTCGGCTTTATCAACCGCCGTGTAAGCTGCCGCATTGATACAAAAATCGGGTTTTACTTCTTGGAAAATGGCATCAATACTGTCAGCATTTGTAATGTCTAACTTTTTTGAATCACAAAATACAAACGTTATTTCTGGGTAATTTCCTGCAATAAATTGCAACGCTTGTCCCAATTGACCATTGGCTCCTGTGACTAAAACTACCATATTTTTTTGGCGTTTTCTATAGTGGGCAAATAGTGATCTTTATCTGAAATTAATAAATCAACCGTTGGAAATTGCCAGTCTATAGCAATTGTTGGGTCATTAAAAATGATTCCTCCTTCACTTTCTTTGTTATAAAAATTATCACATTTATAAAAAAATGTAGCCGTTTCGCTCAACACTAAAAAGCCATGAGCAAATCCTCTTGGCACAAAAAATTGCGTTTGATTTTCGCCAGAAAGTACGGCAGCGACATATTCTCCAAAAGTGTTGGATTCAGGTCTAATGTCAACGGCAATGTCTAATACTTCGCCTTGTAAAACGCGAACCAATTTGGCTTGTGCATGTTCACCTGTCTGATAATGTAATCCACGAAGTACTCCTTTGGAAGAAAAAGATTGATTGTCTTGTACAAAATGTACTTTTTGGTTTGTGCCTTTTTGAAAGGTATTTTCGTTGAAACTTTCCATAAAATACCCTCTTTCATCTTTAATGACTTTAGGTTCTATTATGAAACATCCTTCGAGTTTAGTTGGTATAAAATTCATAGCCCACTAACCCCCCATGGGGGAATTTGTTTAATTATTTTTATTCGTTTGAAATGTCGAACAGTTGTTTGCCGTAACCGCTTTTCAACAATGGCTCTGCAACCGCTTTGAGTTGCGCTCTATCAATGTATCCCATTCGATAGGCAGCCTCTTCAATTGAACCTATTTTAAGTCCTTGTCGTTCTTCAATTACCTGCACAAATTGAGAGGCTTGCATCAAAGAATTAAAAGTCCCCGTATCGAACCATGCCGTTCCTCTATCGAGAATACTAACTTTTAATTTCCCTCTGCGTAAATATTCTTTATTAACGTCTGTGATTTCAATTTCACCACGGTGACTTGGTTTTATATTTGCGGCAATTTCAACAACATCATTATCATAAAAATAAATACCTGGAACTGCAAAATTAGATTTTGGAGCGATTGGTTTTTCTTCTATCGAAAGTACATTGCCATCCCCATCGAAATCTACCACTCCATAGCGTTCTGGATCGTTGACATGGTAGGCATAAATGATTCCTCCATCAGGATCATTGTTGGATTGCAACAAGTCCGAAAGACCTGTTCCGTAAAATATGTTATCTCCTAAAACCAGTGCCACTTTATCGTTTCCAATAAATTCTTTTCCAATAATAAATGCTTCTGCCAATCCGTTTGGGTGTTCTTGTACTGCATATTCAAATCGACAACCCAATTTGGAACCATCGCCTAACAATTGTCGGAAAAGTGGCAAATCATGTGGTGTTGATATTATTAGAATTTCTCTAATTCCTGACCACATTAATGATGACAATGGATAATATATCATCGGTTTGTCATAAATAGGCATTAGTTGTTTGCTTACTGCCAAAGTCAACGGATGCAACCTTGTGCCTGAACCTCCTGCTAAAATTATTCCTTTCATATAAAATAAATTATGCGATATTTTGTGCGGCTTTAAGCGATTGTTTTTTGTAAAATGCTAAGAAAAAACGAATGAAAATGAAAAGACCTATCAATACTATTGGTAAAATAAGTTTCAACTTATTATTTAGTCCTTTTGTATTTCTAACATTGAGAACGCTACTATTGGTTTTAATCACTTTGTCTAAATTTATCAAATCCATTCGTTGATTTCCTAATTCCCCAACCAAATTGTTTTTGGTCTGAATAATTTCATTCAACTGCGTGTTTTCATTATAATAGACTAACTTATCGCTTTTTTGATTGTCATTTGTATTACTTGAAAACTCATTCAACAAGTCATCTATTTGTTTGATAATTTCCTCGTTTTTAACTATTTTATCATTGATATTTCTGACGTATGCGTTTTGAAGCGTTTCTAAATAGTCGTTTTGATTCAAATAATTAAGAATTGGCTCAATTGTGCTTTTATCATTTGTAAGACCATCTGTGGTAATATGAATGTTATGATGTGCATAATTTTTACTAGTCAAATTATCTTTAACCACTTTTTTAATATCCCCATCTTCTGACAACAATTTTACCAGCTCAAAGTTCTGAGAGTTTTGAGCATTGTTAACCGTATTGGTCTTGTCATTTACAAACGTATAAATGTCAACTATTGGCTCTACTTCTATTTGAAGTATTTTTTTAGGGTTTTGAATACCAATGCTTTTCAAAAAAAGCGTGTCGCCCGCTTTAATTTTAGAATCCAAAAGATCTATTTTATTGTACAAATAATCAACGCTGCCGAAATTTGGAGAAACAATTATCTGATGGTCATACACTTTGGCAGCTTTATCAAGGAAGTAACCTCCAACTGCACCGATAAGAAACAATGCAATAAAAATAATACTGTGCTTTTTTACGAATAAAATTCCTTTAAAAATAGAAGTGCTAATTCCTCCGAAAAAACCACTAATTTTCTTTGAAATAACCGATAAATCAATTTCTTGATCGTTTAGATTATTTGATGTTCCTGTACTCATTATTATTTTACTATTTAACGTTAAAAATTTGTTCTAATATTTTAATTGTAATCAAGTAAGTTGGCTTAACTCCTGTTGTTCCTAATCCTCCTGAAGCTAATGTACTTCCTGTTTCCAAAGGATTATCTGAAGCATAATAAGCATACCTCACTTTTACATCAGGATTAATACTTTTTCTGATTTTTGATGCAGATTGAATGGCTTTTTGATAATAAGCGCCTTCCATTTCAAGACCAATTACGCCCCAAGTCGATTCGTGGAAAAATTTCAACAAATCTTTATTTTGTAATGAAGTTCCTAATACGGTAATCATCGGTCCTGAAAAAACTGCAATATCATTTCCTTCTAGCATTTCGGCGGTCAATTCATTTTGAAAGAAATAATTATCAGCTGTTCCTTCATTAATATGAGCCGAAGGTATCATAATATCGCCTTTTCCACCTTCAAGAATTCCGGCTTTACCCATAATAGAAACCGATTCTACATTCAACAAAACTTTTTGAGTTTTTGTTTCTTGATAGGGTTTCAACAATTCATCAATTGTTTCATAAGCTTGTTCGCCAAAAGCATAGTCCATAACGATAATTACGGGCTTTTTATTGTCTAAAGTTGCCGTTGGGAATGCTGATTTTTTCCAATCTATTTTAGCAGTATCAAAAATCTGAACATCAATATTGGTTCCCGATTCGTCTGGCAAGGAAATCATGCCGTATAATTTTGCAAATTCTTCAACTTTATTTCGAACTTCATGCGCCCCCGATTTGCTTAATTCTTCATAAATAAAGAAATCTGATTTGTCCTTGAATTTGGTTTTTAAAACGTGAGTTGCAAAAATAGAATTCATTACAGAGTGCATATTGGCACTGATGATATGAATAGGACGATCCAACAAATTGTTTTTCTTCAACACTTCTTTGATGTTGGTTGCCCATATTTCACCATGAATATGATGTCCTAAACGTTCTCTTAATATCGGACTAAAAGTAATCGTTCTTTTGTTGTTGTCTAAAATTTCGTCTAAAGCCAATTTTCCTAACCAATATATAATATGAAGAAAACGGTCTGGTTTATCGGCAGTTCCAAATCCTTCATAGATGCTTAACACTTCTGAAAAAGTTCTTCCAATAATGTTAGCGGTATGCGAAATGGCTTTTTCCTTATCAATTAAGGTAAGTTTTTTATTTTGTAAAACAGCTTGTTCTAATTTTTCCCAATCACGAGATACTTTCCCTTCATCATCAATTAGAATTCTGTCTTTGATTTTATGGGATTCTATAAAAATAAAAGTCAAATGCGTCAAAATATCATAAATGTCCGAACGACCACGAGTGATTTCAACATTCATTTGCTCCTCGTCAATTCTATAGCAATTTCTTTTTCTTTTTGGAGGAACAATCGCTTGAAAATGCGATTTAGAATAACCTTCGTCTGAAGTTAAATTAATATAGCGACATTCTTCAATGCCCACTGGTAGCCTTTCGATAACGTATAAAAGCCCGCTTAATTCTACTTTTTCTTCGGCAATTGTGCCGTAAATTTCAGGTCGCAAAGACAATAATGCTTCACGTAAAGTTTCTCCTGAAACTCCCATTGGTTTATAAAACCCACGATTAAATAAGTGTCTAATCGTAATGTACAATCGTTCAATAGCTGCTGACGATTCTTGCGCTCGAGAGCGCGAAATGTTTTTAATTTCTTTCATTAAATTTTGTTTACTAACGGGCAAATATAATGTTTTCTTTTCAGTTACTTAAATCAATAAACAAACAGAAATATATTTATAGTAATTATTCGCTTAATAAATCAAATATTGCATTCGCATTTCCGCAAATTCTATCAAACCTGTTTCCCAACTGGCTCTAATTTCAGCTGCTGATAAGCCTGCTTCTATTTGTTGTTGCAATTTTTTTGTACCCGCTAATTTTGTAAAAAAAGAATTGAAAAACTTGGTTTTATCCTCGGTTTCATTATAGGCTTTTATCAACCATTTCAATTCCAATCGATCTACTTTAAAAACATGCGAAAGGTCTTCGCCATAGCAATCTTTACCATTATAAACAGGGTCTTTTGCGCCAAGATTGGGTTTTGGCATAAAGCAAAAATCAATGTTTGGTAAAAAAGGAGAACCATATATTTGAAACTGTTTGTCGGTACCTCTACCTACACTCACATTAGTTCCTTCAAACAAACACAAACTCGGATAGAGATTTATAGCCTGATCGTTGGGCAAGTTTGGCGAAGGTTTTACAGGCAGGTTGTAACCCATTCCTCTGCTATAACCCGAACATGCTACCACTTTCAAGTTGCATTGCACGCCGTTTTTCAACCAGCCTTCACAATTTATCATTTCGCCATATTCGCCGATGGTCATGCCGTGCAAAATAGGAACAGGGTGCATCCCTACAAAACTTGAATATTCGGGTTCTAAAATTGGGCCATCCACGATATTTATATTCGGGTTTGGTCGATCTAAAATCACCAACGGAATTTTACTTTCGGCACAGGCTTCCATTACATAATGCAACGTGGAAATATAAGTATAAAACCGAACGCCTACATCTTGCAAATCAAAAACCATTACGTCAATCCCTTCTAATTGTTCGGGTTTTGGTTTTTTATTATCGCCATAAAGGGATATAATTGGCAAACTGGTTTTAGTATCTTTTCCGTCAACAACAGTTTCGCCTGCATCTGCTATACCTCTAAAACCGTGTTCGGGAGCAAATATTTTAGCAATCATAATGTTTTTTGTAACTAAAAAATCAACCAAATGGGTACTGTCCAACAAAATACCGGTTTGGTTCGTCACGATTCCAACTTTTTTGTTTTTCAACAACGGATAAAACCCTTCAAAATTGGAAGCTCCTGTACTAAAATGCGTGTTTTTTGCATTTAAAATAACGGCTGTCTTATGTTTTTCTAATTTGTGTTTAGCCAATTTTTCTTTAACAGGACTATAAACTACCGTTTGTTGTGCCGTTTTACAAGAAAAAACAATCATAGACAATAGCAGAAATAGTGCAATTGAAGTGCTTTTCGGTAGTGCAAACGAAGGTTTATAAGAAGAAAAAAAAGTAGTGTCGGTCATAAAAAATGTCTGAAAAAAATTAAATCATTCAAAAAAACCTTGCAATTGGTCGCTAATACCGTATTTTTGACACGCGCGAATCCCATAACACATTGCATTGAATTTAGAATATTTTATAGCCAAAAGACTTATTACGGCTAAAGGTCGTAAAAGTAGTATTTCTGCACCAATTATAAAAATTGCGGTAGCGGCAATTGCAATTGGCATGGTGATGATGCTCGTTTCAGTAGCTACAGGCATCGGGTTACAACTTAAAATTAGAGAGAAAGTTTCGGCGTTTAACGGACACATCATCATCTCTAATTTCGACAGCAATCAATCGGAAGTGAGCTTAGAACCTATTTCTATTCATCAAGATTTTTACCCTAAATTCAAGAAAGTTTCAGGCATCAAGCACATACAGGTTGTGGCTAGCAAAGCAGGAATTATCAGAACCGCTACTGCATTTGAAGGCATCATTTTTAAAGGCGTGGGCAAAGATTATCAGTGGAATACTATTGCACCCTATTTGATTGCTGGAAGGATACCGAATTTAAAAAACGAACTGAATGCCGAGGTGCTGATTTCGCAATTTTTAGCCAATCGATTGGGGCTGAAAGTGGGTGACACTTTTCATACTTTTTTCATGAAAGAAGGCGAAAATCAATTGCCGAATTTACGCGTTTTTAAAATCACAGGCATTTACAACTCGGGTTTTCAAGAATTTGACAGCACTTATATTCTTGGCGACATTCGCCATATTCAACACATCAATCACTGGCAATCGGACCAAATCGGGGCTTTCGAAATTTTTATAGACGATTTTAATGCTATAAAAACCAAGGGCGAAGAAGTGTATGCCCAAACCAGCTCGACGCTAAATACGCAAACTATTGTCGAGAAATTCGGCTATATATTTGAATGGCTCAAACTTTTCGATTTCAACATCATTGTTATTTTAATAGTAATGGTAGTTGTCGCTACTATCAATATGGTTGTGGCACTTTTGGTCTTGATTTTGGAGCGCACCCAGAT